>JAUTXM010000203.1 GCA_030838025.1 Acidimicrobiaceae bacterium | reverse complement strand
CAATTCGTCGGCCACCCCGATGCGCAGGCGGCGCGACAGCGGGTTGGTCACGGTCCAGCTGATGCGGCCCTCGCCGTTCAACGCCACGACGGCGGGGAAATCCCGGCCGACGCCGACGCGAGCGGGCCGGGGGGCGAGGAGGCCGTCGATGCCGGCCACGCCGAGCAGGGTGCCATTCACGATCAGCAATCCCAGGGGCGCCGGTACCGGGAGCAGCACAACCACAACAGAGAGCAACGCCGCGGCCAGCGCCAAGCGGCCAGTCGGGACCGGCATTTCAGGACCCCGCCGCGCCCGCCGCCGGCGTTGGCCGCGACGTGGTCAGTCCCTTCCGTCCGGCCCCGGCGAGCCCGGCGAGGTTTTTCCCCGACAAACCCACATCCGGCGTGGGCTCTGTCGAAGGAAATCTGCGACCCACGACCATCAGCGGGGGACGGGGACCGAGGCGAGGAGGCCGTCGAGAACCCGGTCGGCCGTGACCCCCTCTAGCTCCGCCTCGGGCTTGAGCTGGATCCGGTGCCGGAAGGTGGGCTTGGCGATGGCCTTCACCTCGTCGGGTGTGACGAACGGCCGGCCCGACAGCCAGGCCCAGGCCTTGGCGGCCCGCAACAGCATGGTGGCGCCCCGGGGCGACACGCCCAGGGTGACCGACGGCGAGTCGCGAGTCGCCCGGGCCAGGGTCACGATGTACGCCTGGACCGCCGGGTCGACCCGGATGGCGTCGACTTCTGCCCGGGCGGCGTCGAGATCGGCCGACGAGGCCACCCGCTCGAGGCCGGTGCCGCTCAGGTGGTGAGGGTCCATGCCCCGGTCGTGGCGGCTCACGATCTCGAGCTCCTGCTCGGCGCTCGGGTAGGCCACGACCAGCTTGAACAGGAACCGGTCGAGTTGGGCCTCGGGCAGCGGGTAGGTGCCCTCGTACTCGATGGGGTTCTCGGTGGCGCACACGATGAACGGCGATGGCAGGGGGCGGGCCTCGCCCTCGATGGTGACCTGGCGTTCCTCCATGGCCTCGAGGAGCGCCGACTGCGTCTTGGGCGGGGTGCGGTTGATCTCGTCGGCCAGGAGGAAGTTGGTGAATACCGGTCCCTCGCGGAAGCGGAACGACCCCTCCCGCTGCTGGTAGATCAACTGGCCCACGACGTCGGAGGGCATCAGGTCAGGGGTGAACTGGAGGCGCTTGAACCCGAGGTCGAGCGTGGCCGCCATGGTCTTGACGAGCAGCGTCTTGGCTACCCCGGGGACGCCTTCGAGCAGCACGTGGCCGCCGACCAGCAGGGCGGCCATCACGCCCGAGACCGCCCCGTCCTGGCCCACGACCACCTTGGCCACCTCCTGGCGGATCGCCACCACCGCATCGCGGGGCTGCTGGTGATACCGGGGGGCGTCAGTGGGCACGGGTCATCTCCTGTCGAATGGTGTCGGCGTTGCCGGCGAGGGTCACCAGCTCCGCCTCGCTGGCGGGAGGGGGCCCCACCACGGTGGCGAGGATCAGGTTGCGGTCGAGGCCGGTGCGGGCTGCGACCACGTCCGCCATGGCATCGGCGCCGGCGTGCGGTGAGACGCCCAGCTGATCGGTGATGCCCCGGCGCACCGTGGTCCGCAGGATCCCTGCGGCATCGTCGAATCGTCCCCCTTGGTGGAGCAGGTTGCCGACCGCCACCACCAGCTCTGAGCCCGGCAGCTCCACCGCCGGAGTCTCGACGACGGGCCGGCCCAGGCGACGGGCCCGCCAGAGCGCGAGGAGGACCAGGGCTAGGCCGAGTTCGACGAGCCCCTCCTTGACCCGGGGGGCCATCAACTCGAGGAGCGATTTGTGCCCTCCGCCGGCCCGGGGACCGACGATCCATTGCACTCGGGGGCCGTTCGGCGTGGGCGCCAGCACATTGGCGGCCAGCACGCTGTTGTCCAGGTGGCCCAAGTTGGCGTTGGTCCAGACGAAGGGGCCGCCGAGCAGGACCAGCTGTCCCGCCCCGAGCGGTTGCACGACCATGAACGCCCCGCCGTCGGCGCTGTGGAAGCACCCGGTCGATCCGGGAGGGACGCGCAGGGCGACGCCGCCGGATGGATCGATGGCATCGACGCCTTGAACCACCGACTGGTTGCAGTCGGCCACGAGCGTTCCCGTCACCGCCACCAGGCCACCCGGTCCCGGTTCCCGGGCCGGGGCGGCGAAGGCGAGGACCAGATCGGGGTCGGCGGCGACCAGGGTCCCACCGCTGCGGACCCACTCCGCCAGCTGATGGTCGCCGGCGGCGTCCAACCGGTCCTGCAGCACCAGCGCAATGCCACCGGAGCCCGCATTGCTGCCGGCGGCCGGCGGGCCGGTGACCTGGTCGACGCCGGGGCCGAGCTGGTCGAGGAGGAGGGCCAACGCCTTGGCGCCGTCGGGCGCGGTGGAGGTGGGATCGAGCGCGGGGCCTCCGGAGCCGCGGCCGCCCCCGATGGCGCCGACGGCCGCGACCAGGGCGAGGATGATGAGCCATGGGGCCGCCCCCCGCCACCGGCTCCGGGTACCGGCGTTCGTGGCGGTGGGCCCGGCAGTGCTGGGCGCGGCGGCGCTGGGCGCGGTACTGCTGGGGCTCACCTGGTGCTCACCGAGGCCCCGGTGAGC
>JAUTXM010000128.1 GCA_030838025.1 Acidimicrobiaceae bacterium | reverse complement strand
CGCCGGTTCCTTTCAGCACGACCTGCTGGAGGCAGTAGTTCAAGATGTCGTTCTGGGCCTTGGTCAAGATGGGCTTGGGCGTGGGCGAACCCCACGGCAGGACCGTCCCATCCGACGTCGTCACCTTGGTGATGACCTGCGGGGCGAGGAACGTGCCACCGCGCGAGAAGGTCGAATAGGCCGCGGCCATCTCCAGGACCGACACCTGGGCCGTCCCGAGGACGAGGGAGGGGTTCCTGGCCAGTCCCACGTCGCTCGGGTCGAGGCCCAGCTGTTTGGCCATGGCCAGCAGCTTGTCGGTGCCGATGGCCATTTCGAGCTGGGCGTACACCGTGTTGAGGGAATGCGCCGTGGCGTCGATCAGGGTCGTCGAAGGGCCGCCGTCCTCGCTCTGGAAATTGTTCACCGGATAGTCGGCGCCGTTGTCCCCCTGGCCCTTCAGCACGACCGTCGGGGGGGCCGGGAACGTCGAGCGCACCGAGTACCCCTCCTTGATCGTCTCCGCCAGGAGGAAGGGCTTGAACGTCGAACCCGGCTGGCGACCCGACCCGCCGCCCGCCTTGCCCACCGCCAGGTTGACCTGGGAAGTGGCATAGTCCTTGCCGCCGACCATGGCCCGCACCAGGCCGTTGTTGTCGACCGCCACCAGGGCGCCCGCCGGGTCGCCGGTGTACGCCAGGCCCGCCCTGCCGTAGATGGCGGTGTAGGCCTGGTCCTGCATGTCGAGGTCGATGGTCGTGGTAACCCGCAGGCCCAAGCCCAGTTGGTAGCGCTGCTGGAGCTGCTGTTGGACGTAGTCGAGGAAGTACTGGGCGTGGTGCTTCTCGAGCAGGATGGTCGACTGTTGCTGGCCGGTGGCGGCCACGGCGGCCGGCAGAGGGGTGGCCTTGGCCTCGTCGGCTTGTGCCTGGGTGATCTTGTGGTAGCGAACCATTGACGCCAGCGCCTCGGCGCGACGCCCCTCGGCCACGTCTGGCGAACGCACCGGGTCGGCCAGCTCGGGACCGCGGATCATCCCCGCCAGCAACGCCGCCTGGGGAAGGGTGAGCTGCTCGACGTTCTCCTGGAAGTAGGCCTGCGATGCGGCCTGGATGCCGTAGGCGCCCCGACCCCAGTAGATGGTGTTGAGGTAGCGCTCGAGGATTTGGTCCTTGGAGAGACGGCGTTGCAGCCGGATGGCGAGCGCCGCTTCCTTGGCCTTGCGCACGAGTGTCCGCTGCGAGCCCAGGTACGCCTGTTTGATGTACTGCTGGGTGATGGTCGAGCCGCCCTGGAGGCTGCCGTGGCCGCGCAGGTCACTGACGAACGCCCGCACCACGCCGATGGGGTCGACGCCCCCGTGCTGGTAGTAGTTGTGGTCCTCACTGGCCAGCACCGCGTCGATGGCGACGGGGGGGATCTGGTTCAGGTGGACGGCGACGCGGTTCTCCCCGGTGTTGATGGCGGCCAGCTGGGTCTTGCCGTCGGCGGCGTAGATGAACGTGGTCTGGGTCTGGACCTGGGCGGCGGGGAGGGGGACGCGGGAGAGGAGGAAGGCCGCCCCGGCCACGGCGAAGAAGACGAAGAGCCAGACCAGAAACAGCATGCGACGGTGTCGCCACAGCCAGCTGCGGCGCTCGACGACCGGCCGGGTGGGCGATCCCGGGGCGGGCCTCGGCGCACGAGCGCGGGTGGGCGCCCGACCGTTGCGGCCGCGGGTTCGGCCCTTGGGCGCGGCGGCGAGGCGAGTTCGGGCCACGGCCGGTCCGCCTGAGCGTCGAAGGGCTACTGGTGTGGGCCGGGCCATGGGGCAGACGGTGTCGGTAGGCAGCCGGACGGCGGGGACGACGACCGAACCAGAACCTTACGCTACGTCCTGGGGGCCCTCCGGCCGCTCACGGCGAACGTCCGGGCCAGATGATTCCAGGAGCACGCCGGGCAGACCTCGACGACGTAGCAGGCCAGATCGCGGCCGGCGTGGGACAGCTTGGCCAACTCGCTCTTGGTGGCCACGATCCGGCCGCTCGGCGGTAGCCGGCTGCCGAAGGCGTAGGAGACCAGTACGACCTGGGTCTCGGCGCAGATCGGGCAGTCCTCGTGGGTCGGCTGGCCGCAGCTGCTGGCGGCCCGCAACAACTCCGGTTGGGCGTCGCACACGTCGAGGCGGGAGAGCCGTCCCTTGTGGAACTCGCTGACCACGGCATTGCGCGCCAAGCGGTAGTCCACCTGGCCGGCCACCTGAGGAACGCTGGGTGCGCCGCGCATGGTTTCCGGCCGGAAGCTCATCGCTCGCGAGGCTACCGCCCGCGGAGGCCTGGAGGTCGAGCGAGGCCGACCGAGCAGTCTGGCCGTCGTTTGTGACTGGTCGCCCCTAACCGGGGACCCTGGCGTATACTCTCCTCGATATATCGCCCCGATACATCGAAGGGATACGTTTGCTGGAGTTGGCCATCCTCGGTCTCCTGAAGGAACAGGAGCTGCACGGGTACGAGCTGAAGAAGCGACTGGCCGAAACGGTCGGCTCCGGCAGTTCGGGCATCGGCGTGTCCTTCGGCTCGATCTACCCGGCGCTCGGTCGGTTGGAGAAGGCCGGGGCGGTGCGGGTCGTGCCGGCCCACGCCGGCGCCGGCCGAGGCAAGAAGGTCTACGCCATCACCGAACCAGGCGACCACCTGTTCGAGGAGCTGCTCGCCGCCGACGCCGGGGCGCGTGACGACGAACGTTCGTTCAACCTGCGGTTGGCCTTTGCCCGCCACCTGTCGCGTGAGGCCCGCATCGGCCTGCTCGAGCGGCGCCGCGCCTACCTGCTCGCACGGCTGGCCCGGACGCGGGGCGCGATTCGCACGGGGTGGGGTCGTTTCGACGCCTACACCCGCACCTTGATGGAGCACGGCAACGAGACCACCGAGCGCGACATCTCCTGGCTCGACCTTCTTATTGCCCGTGAGCGGGCGGCGGCAGTCGAGGCGACCGGTGCTGCACCGGGCGTTCCCGGTGTTTCCGATGTTCCGAGCGCGTCGGCCGGGGCCGCCGGCGCCTCGCCGGCGCTGAGCGAAGGGCCTGACAACCCACCGGCTCCCCCTTTTCCCAACCCCCAACCCACAGCCTGGGCGGCCTCAGCACCGCCCACCATGCCCGTCCGGCCCGGTGCCGGGCCTTTTGTTCCTTCCCCATCCCATCCAAGCGGAGGCAATGTTCGATGAGCAGCAAGATTCGGGTCGCGATCGCCGGCGTAGGCAACTGCGCCTGTTCCCTTCTCCAGGGCGTCGAGTACTACCGGGCGGCCGACCCGACCGAGACCGTTCCCGGCCTGATGCACGTCAACCTGGGCGGCTACCACGTCGGTGACGTCGAGTTCGTGGCGGCGTTCGACGTCGATGCCGCCAAGGTGGG
>JAUTXM010000053.1 GCA_030838025.1 Acidimicrobiaceae bacterium | reverse complement strand
CTCGGCTCGCGACCGCCCGGGCGGACGGCGGCAACAGCGGCGCGATCGACGGTCCGGCGCCGCTGGGCCGGGCCCCGGTTACGGGAAGTGCCGCGGTTGCCATCCGGGCGCCGCTGTTGTGGGGTCGCCGGGGCGGCCTGACCGCGGGCTGCCAGATCGAGCTCGCCCCGGGGTTGACCAAGAGCTGCCTGGCGGCGGTCGACGCGTCCACCTTGACCGTCCAAGCCCGTTGGTCGCCGCCTGGGCAGGACCTGAACCTCGCCACCGCGCTGGTGGACGACGCCGACCGGATCATCGTGACGACCCAACAGCGTCACCTCTTCGTCGTGAGCCGGCCCGACAGCGACGGCGGGCAGTTCCGGGTCCTGCGCGACATCGACCTCAATGGACACCTGGCAGACGGGCAGGGCCTGTTGGCCTCGGTGGTCGACGGCAGTGGCAACCTGTGGTTCGCCTCGGGCGGTGCCCCTCCCTCGGGCGAGGCTCCCTTGGGCGAGGCCCCTCCCTTGCGCGGAGCTGCGACCAACACCGTCGTCGGATACGTGACTTCTGACGACCAGGTCGTGACCACCACCCTGGCCGACCAGCGGGCCGAGACCACCTTGGCGGTGGACCAGCGCGACGTCTACCTGGCCACATCACCGGCCGGCAGCGCCGACAAGGCGGGAGCGCGGGGCGCCGTGTATGACTTCACCTCGGCCACGGGCCAGATCGAGACGGTATGGCGGGAGTCGTACGACGCCGGGAGTGCCGCCAAGCCCGGTGCCACGACGCGCGGCACCGGGGCACCGGTCGTACTGCTCGGGGGCCAGTACCTGGCGGTGACCGACAACGCCGATGGGCAGTCCCACCTCCTGATTTACCTTCGTGGGGCGTTGGCCGCCGAGGGCGCGCACGGCGCTTCAGGTTCGACCACCTCGACGGCCCTGGGCGCGGCTGCGC
This sequence comes from Acidimicrobiaceae bacterium, assembly GCA_030838025.1. Classification (GTDB taxonomy): domain Bacteria; phylum Actinomycetota; class Acidimicrobiia; order Acidimicrobiales; family Palsa-688; genus JALYXV01. The sequence goes on along the minus strand of JAUTXM010000053.1, from coordinate 2,709 downwards.
CGGGAACGAACCCCGCTTCGTCGACGACGGGTCCGGCCCAGAGCGGCCCGTTGCCGACCGGTCCCACTTCGACGGGTGCGTCGACCACGACACCCGCGGCGGGCACCCAATCCGGCACGGGCACTGCGGGCGACCCTCGCTTGGTATGCAGCGTGGCCCTGTTCTCCCCCGGCGCCAGCGCTATTACGAGCGCCCCCATCGGGTACTCGTCGGGTGACTCACCTAGCGACGTCAACAGCGTGATCGTCGTCAACGGGTACGACGCCCCACCTCCACTGACCAGTCCCTCCGACGGGGGTCCCGCGAACAACATCAACCAGATGGCCCCTGGCGTCGCCCGAATCGATGTCCTTTCCGACGGGTCCGGTTGCCAGACCGAGTGGACCGTGCCGCTGCGCATCAAGGCCGGGCCGGTTCTGTCGACAGCGACGGGCCTCGTCTACGGCTACACCCAAGACGAGGCCCGGGCCGCAGCTGGAAGTTATGTCTGGTACTTCGTCGCCATCGACTACCGCAACGGGCGTGTCGTCTGGCACCAACGGACCGGCGCCGGCTCGACCAAGAACGACAACCGCCAGCCAACCGTGTTGGGCGCCAACGGGGTCCTCTACCAAACGCTCCCCTTGGGACTGGTCTGGATGCGAGACGTCGCCCAGCGGCCTTGACCCCGCTGGTTTCGCTCGTCGACGACGACGGGGGTCTCGCCCTTGGTCTCGGCCTGGTGTCGCCCTGGCCTCGCCCTGGGCTGGCCCTGGCCTCGCCCTGGTTTCGGCCTGTGCCGCGCCGAGGACCGCCGGAGTCTTGCCCTGGTCGCGGCCTGTGCCGCACGCCGTGGACCGCCGGAGTCTTGCCCTGGTCGCATGCCAAGGTCCGACGTGCCAAGTCCTGGTCCGCCAAGGTCTGCCGTGCCAAGTCGCGTCCCCCGCCCTTGGCCCCGGTAGCGTCTAGCCGATGGGAGTCACCGTGGGGGAACGACTCGGGTTCAGTCGTCCCATCCTCGACACCGAGTGGACCGATGCGCCCACCCGCCGCTCACACGTCTGGGTCGAAGTCCTCGTCATCGTGTGGCTCTGCTGGCTGTACGACGAGATCAGCAATCTCTCGCCCCTGCGGCTCCATACGGCGTTGGCTCACGGTGCGACTCTTCTTCAGATCGAGCGTGTCTGGCACCTCAACCCTGAGCTGACACTTAACACGTGGGCCGCGGCGCACCGATCGATCGCCCTGCCAATGGCGAACTTCTATGACAGCGCCCACTTCGTCGTCACCCTTGGCGTGGTGGCCGTGCTTTGGTGGCGCCACCCCGGTCTCTACCGGTCCTTGCGCAACTCGCTCGTGCTGATCAACGTCATCGGCTTCGTCGTCTTCTGGGCCTATCCGCTCGCCCCGCCCCGGATGCTCCCCGCCGCCGGCTTCGTCGATGTCGTCGCCGTGACCCATGCCTGGGGATCGTGGCAGACCAACGCGGTGGCTTCACAGGCCAATGAACTGGCGGCGATGCCGTCACTGCACATGGCGTGGGCCTGTTGGACGGCCGTTGCGTTGTGGCAAATGCTCAGAGGCCGTCGCTGGCGAATCGTGGTCCTGGTCTATCCCTTGGTGACGGCCCTCGTCGTGATGGCGACGGCCAACCATTTCCTGCTCGACGTCATCGCCGGCATGGCCACGGCGTGGGCGGCGTTCGGATTGGTATCGCGTCTCAGCGCGGGCAACAGCCCGAAGATGCCGGCCCTGTGGTTGACGCCGACGACCCTGTGGCTCACGCCCCGGACGCTGTGGCTCACGCCCCGGACGCTGTGGCTCACCCCCAAAGCACCTCTGCGTACAAGGATCACCGGCTGGCTACGCCACCGCGGTCAACCGAACTCGACCTAACCACGCTCTAAATCGGACTTGGATGGTCCTGAGGCCTCCGCCGGTCCTCTGCCTGCCGGATCCGCTAACGCCTCCAGGGATCCGGGTGTGGTCCCGTCGTCGTGCGTGCGCAGACCAGCAGACCATGGGCAGGACCAACGCGTGCCAATGCGTGCCAATGCGTGCAGTTCTGGTCGGTCGTGAGTTTCCCATTTGCAGGGACGCGCCCGGCGGTTCGCGGGCGGCCGTACTCGATGACGCGCGGATGGGGTGTCCATGCACGGTCATCTCCGGAGTCCTTTTGGCCGCTAACCGGCAAAGCGGTCCAGACGATTACCCGCTAAGAGCGTAGGTAGGTGCACGTGAACAATCTACCCAAACCGCCTGAACTACTACTAGGACGGTGGAAGAACGAGTTCGGACGCCGCCGCCAACTCCGCCCGTAGTTGGGCAATCTCGGACTCGAACTGCTCTGCGTCCTCGTCGCGGTGCTGAACCCGTGCCCGGGCCTGCTGCTCAACAAGCTCGACGATCTGAAGCTCCAAACCCATGGCGTGGTCAGCCTTTTCCATGGGATAACCAAGCCCCGTCGCTGCGGTCGCTGTCTCTGGCACGACCGTGTCCCTTGTGTCGGTCATGCAGATTGCGTACCCAAAGGAGCGCCCGAGCACACCCTTCGGAGAGGAGCCCTGCACCCCACCGGGTCCGCCGCTCCGCGGTGGGGTGCAGGACCTCGGGTCTCGCGCCGACGCGAGGCTGGCTCTGCCGGCAGGTCGCTCGTCGTTAACCGGGCCGCACGACGGTGCGGAGCCGCTGGCAGGAAGGTTGCACTGATCGGGTCGAAACCCCAGGGAA
>JAUTXM010000052.1 GCA_030838025.1 Acidimicrobiaceae bacterium | reverse complement strand
GTAAGGCCCGGCGTGCCGGGAGATCGCGCCATCATAACAACCGGTCGCGATCGACTGCCTGACAGCTCCCCGACGCCAGAGTTTCTGCCCCCGCCATCGTCAAACCACATCCTGTCCCGCGCGTGTGAACATGACGACTCCGGCGTCGACCATTTCGCTCCCTTCGTCCGCTGATTCCCGGTTCCGATGGGTGTCTCCCACCACGGAGATACATCGACCCGATGCGGCCTAAGGGCTGCCGAAATTTTGGATAAAGGCTGGCTGCACCTCCCACGCCCGAGCGACCGTCTACAGGCCGCCAGGCCCAAGTTGGAGCCGAACAGGATTGACCTGGTCGCCCGGTTGGCCTGTCGCGGAATGACCGCCGTTCGGCCTCCGGTGGGCGAACGGCGCCGCACGTCGGCGACCACGCCAACGCTGTCCTTGCGGCGATCTCCACGACCGCCGCACTGTCTGTGGTTCGCCGCAGTTGCGATGCACCTTGTCCGCAAGTTCCGCGACATTCACTTCTGGACGGGGCGACGTCGGGCGAGGTCCAGAGCTCTGCCGAGTTGTCGTTCCGGCGGCGATTTGACCGAACTCTGTCCCGGCACCGTCATCTTCACCCCGCCCGGCGAGTGGCACTGGCATGGCGCCGCGCAGGGTCACTTCATGACTCATCTCGCCCCCTGGGAGGCGCCGCCGAAGGACCCGAGACCGAATGGGCGCCCACGTGACCGACCAGGAGTACCAGCCTGCCTGAGGTGTCAGCCTGGGGTGGGTCCGGATGATCGCTCGTGCCCGGTCGTTCGGCGTGGCCTCGATCGGTCGGTCGGTGCCTACGACGATGCCACTGACCGGCTGGTCGTCTGCCGCCCTAAAACGATGGGCACTCGTCGACCCGGCTCACGAAGCCCGAGTTGCCTGGGCCCTGGTCTTCCGCCCACCGGTAAGAGGAGGAGACCAAGAGCCGGCCGGACGGCTCGACGTAGTGCGTGCCGGTGCTGGCGAAGCCCGTGTCGCCGGCCTTGAACGAGATATGGACGCTGCCCAGGCGGTACGAGATCCGGAAGGGGGACCACGTGACCTCGTACACGTCCACATAGTCCGTCCCATTGGGATCGTCGGCCGGGTCGCTCCGAAACCCCAGCAGGTACCACTGGCCGGTGGAATCACGGACCAGCTTGCACTGCGAGGCGCCGCCGGTGACAGGGAAGGGAAACCAGCTCTCGGGCGTCACCGCTCTGAAAGCATCGACGTCAAGAGCACCCTGCTCACATTTCGGAAACAGGTCTCGGTCCAAAGCGACGAAGAGCTTGCCCCAACCCCAGTTGCTGCTGGCGATCCCCAGGTAATAGTCATGAGCGACACGGTCGATGAACACAAAGTTGGGGCCGCCCGCCGGAAAACCCTGGCGGATCTGTCCGTGCAATACCAGGTCCTGGCCCAGCGCCCAGCGGTAGACGGACAACCGGTGGCCCACGTACTCCTCGGTGACGAACAGGTAGCCGGCATCGACCCGGTCGACGTCGGGAAGGAACACGATGTCGGACGGGTGCTGTTCCTCGATAAGGAGGTTCTGCTTCATGGGCGCGACCGTGAGCGGCGAGGTCTGCAGCACGTGTTCGTCACGGGTCGGACCGTCATACCGGTACTGGGACAGGCTTCCCTTGTCGCCGTCGTCAAGCTCGGAATGCGACAGGAAGAAGGAGATCGAACCGTCCGAGAGCTTGTGCGTCCGCGCCAGGCCCTGATGGTGGTCTTCTCCCTCGGTGGAAAAGATGTCGTTGCTCATCCCTTCGACCGTGTCGAGATAGAAGCTCGTGCAATGGGCGTGATGGCCCGCCACGCCACTCAATTCGGTCCAGATGTCGCGCTTGGTGGCGTGCGACTGCGGGTACTCGCACCCAGGCGGTTCGTAGATCTCAGACGGGCTGCTCACGCCTCGATTCAATCACGGAGACGAGCAAACCGCTACCGCGACCTACCGGTTCGGGCGCCCATCGGCGGATTACTTTGGCGTCTGCCAAACTCGCATGGGCATGCGCCCAGAGTACGAGTGGCCACGACCGGAAGAGGTGCGCAATGACAGGGAACTATCAAGTGAACGGCAGCAACGACGCGGCCAGCTTCACCCTGACAATCCACCGCGGTGAAGGCATGGTGTTGCTGGCGATGAACTGGCGCCAAGGCCGCCCTCCAAGCGACTTCGTCGGCTTCGGCATCCAATTCTTTCCTCCTGGCGTCACTTCGGCTCTCGATGTCCCCAACCGCCTGTCATTCGATGGCTCTCCGGACTTCGGCAAACGACAGCGGTCGATGGATGCGCCGATCCAGAAGTTTCGTTGGGTGCACTTCCCTCACGACGCCGACCAGTCGGGGGCTTTTCGGTACGTCGTGACGCCGGTATTCATGGATGCCGACGACAAGCTTCGCTACGGCGAGGCCCAGGAGGCGGCGATCGAGTTGGCCAGCGAGACCTATCCAGGGGTGCTCAATGTGAGCTTCACCCGGGGCTTTATCGCCTCGCAGGCGTTCGTTGACACATTTCAGAAGGATGGAGATATCGCGACGCTGCTACCGGCGAATGCCGACGACGGTCTCGATTTCGTTCCGACGCACCCGGACGCGAAGGCCGCGTTGGCATGGATGGGCTTCGAAGCCCGCCGGGTCATCCTCGAGGTTCTGGACCAGGCGGTCGCCGAGCCGAGCGCGACCGTTCGGGTCGTCGCCTACGACTTGTCAGAACCCGACGTCGTTTCACGACTGGAGCTGCTTGGCGATCGCCTTCGCGTGATCATCGACGATTCCGGTTCTCACCAACCTGCCGGCTCGGCGGAGTCCCGCGCGGCCGGGCGCCTGATCACCTCGGCCGGAGCAGCCAACGTGAAGCGCCAGCACATGGCCAATCTCCAGCACAACAAGACGATCGTCGTGACAGGCGCGAACCTGCAGAAGGTCGTATGTGGTTCGACCAACTACAGTTGGCGGGGCTTTTTCGTGCAGAACAACAACGCGGTCGTGCTCACCGGCGAAGAGGCCGTGAAGCCATTCGGCAATGCCTTTGAGCAGTACTGGGTGAACGGGCCCACCGCCTTCGGCAAGTCTGCATCCGCCGTGTGGACGGACCTTCCGCTTCCAGGTATACAAGCCAAGGTGACGTTCTCACCTCACAGCGGCGCCAATGCTGCGCTGGCGTCCGTCGCAGACGACATTCGCACCGCGACCACCTCCAGCCTTCTGTACTCACTCGCGTTCCTTTATCAAACCAAAGGCGTCGTGCGCGACGCCGTGACGGCCGCCACCGAGAATGCCAGCATTTTCGTGGTCGGTATCTCAGATCGGGCCGTGGGTGGCATCGCGGTGCAAACGCCCAACGGCAATGTCGCGCCGGTGCACCCGGCCGCATTGTCCGCCGCGGTGCCGATTCCGTTCTCGGCGGAACCTACCGGCGGAGGCGGTATCCGCATGCACCACAAGTTCGTCGTGATCGACTTCGACAAGCCCACCGCCCGCGTGTACCTCGGCTCCTACAACTTTTCCGGACCGGCCGACAACGCCAACGGCGAGAACCTGCTGCTGATCGCCGACCGACGCGTTGCCACGGCCTACGCCGTTGAGGCCGTCCGTCTCTTCGACCACTACCAGTTCCGGCTCAAGCAGGACGATCCATCCACGGCGAAGGCTCGGCTCGCACTCCAGAAACCGCCCCGTGCGCCGGGGGAGCTGCCGTGGTTCGAGGGCGACTACACCGACGCCAACAAGGTCCTGGATCGCAAAATCTTCTCCTGAGCGAGCCGCCGGTCCACGTGGTCGACGGAGAGCATTGGGCACGAACGATGAGTTTTCCAGCCATCTCCCGTCCTACCTGTGAACTCACAACCAGGGAGGCGGCTATGCCGAAGATCACGAAGCTGGGAAGGGTCTTGGTGCCCGTGTCTGACCAGGACGAGGCCATCACCTTCTATACGACTACGCTGGGGTTCACGGTGGTCGTGGACCTCCCGTTCGGCGACAACGACCGGTGGGTCGAGGTCGCCCCGCCCGGTGGCGGCGCAGCGCTCGCCTTGGTGCCGCCACAAGGCGAGTATCAACCCGGGCGGATGACCGGTATCGCCCTCGAATCGTCCGACCCCACCGCGGACCGCACGGAGCTGCAGGAAAAGGGCGTCGATGTCGACGCGGAGCTGATGGGTGGCGACGGTCAGGTTCCCCTGCTGTTCTTCTTCCGGGACCACGACAAGAACCAACTCATGGTCGTCGAGGCCCAGTAGCGCCATCGATGGCGGCCAATGTCGGTCCGATGATCGCCGCCGCCGTTCCCGTGGACCAGGTCGTGTTCGTGGTGCCGATGGCCGGCACCAGATGAGACGCCCGGACAGAGGTGGGCCAATCCGGCCAAGGCGAAGCGGCCCGCCAGTTCGCCATGCGAGGCGTTCGCGATCTGGACGCGTCGTTTGACCCCATCGAGGTGTTCCGCCACGATGTCGACTCGACGGTCGTCGTGGCGTCGGCGGGCCACGTACGTGCCCAGTCGGCTCGACCGTTCGATGACCCATGGCCGCTCGAGCGATGGCCGCCACGACCGCCTCTTCCCGGCCGAGTTTCAGCGGCCCGTGGCGCGCCAACGGCTGGGAGTCACGCCCGACGAAATCGATTCCGGCCATCTACCGGCACTAAGTCGCCCGGAGGAGTTGACCCGGCTCCTCAGGTACCAGTGCGACCGGTGCGCCGCCCCGCCCACCGCAAAGGAAACTCCCTCGTGGGAACATCGCCACGGGCATGGTCAATCGCCCTGGTAGCCCTCCGGAGGGCCTTCTTCGGGGCCCAGGGTTGGTTCGAATGCGGGCGCGTAGCTCGCAAAGAGGGGCTGCCATGCGTCCTGATCCGGACTGCGTCCGGCCAGACGGTCGAGGCACACGTCCCAGCCCGCGGCACTGCGGGCGGCGATGCCCGCAGCCAGCTCATCGATGAGGACGAGGGTGGTCCCGCCGTCGTTGGCAGACAGCTCGAATCGCAGGAGCTCCTCTCCCCAGGTAAAGGCCAGCGTGTTCGGCTCGTCGACAACCAGCACCTCACCGGAGAGCGTCAGGTCGATCACCTCGGCTGGGAAGACGAATGTCAGGGCCGCGCCGACCTCCCAGCGCTCGCCGGCCACGACCAAATCACAGGGGAACCAGGACCGAAGCTGCTTTCGATCGGTGAGGGCCTGCCACACCACCGAAGGCGGGTCCAAGAGCTGTCGTGCCAGGCGTACCGCTGGCCGAGTGCCGTCAGTGACGAGCGATGCGCTCTTCATGGGTGCCTCCTACGGTCAAGGTGATCTTCGAGTCGGTCCAGGCTCGTCGTCCAGAGCTGGCGATAGGTCCCCAGCCAGTCATCAAGTTCGGCCCAGGGCTCCGGGCGAATGCGGTACAGACGGCGTTGGGCGTCCACCCGCGCTTCGACCACGCCAGCCTCCTTGAGTACCCGCAGGTGCTTCGAGACCGCGGGTTGGCTCATGTGGAGCTCCTCCACAAGCTCTCCGACCGGCCGTTCCCCGTCACGGAGTAGCTCGACGATCGCCTGCCGGTTGGGCTCGGCGAGGGCCTGGAGGATCATGACCGGCGCCATCTCATCTAATATCTCATACTGGTTATATAACTGTCAAGACATTCAAGGTCAGGCGGGCTCGGCCCCGCCCCCGGTGCGATGGGCCGCTAGCGTGGGCCGTGGAGGTGTCCGGGTACCTGGTGGGCTCCGCCGCCTTCAAAGCGGTTGGGACAGGCGATCCCTGTCCGGCGGGTTCGATTCCCGTCCACCTCCGCTCGTCATTCGAGCCCGCGCCCCGCCCGCCGCAGGTCTCTGCCGGTCGGAGGTCCATCGGTAGAGTGCCGGTGTGGGGACTCGACGGCTCACCCAGTACAGCCACGGCGCCGGCTGAGCCTGCAAGCTCGCGCCCGGCGAGCTGGAGCACGTGCTGCGCCACCTGACACCCCAACGGCACCCTGACCTGCTCGTCGGCCTGGAAACGGGCGACGACGCCGCAGTTTGGCGCCTCGGAACGGACCGGGCGCTGGTGGTGACGGCCGATTTCATCACGCCGGTCGTCGATGACGCCCGGCTGTGGGGACGCATCGCGGCGGTCAACTCGGCGAGCGACGTGTATGCCATGGGAGGCCGGCCGATCCTGGCCTTGAACCTGGTGGCGTGGAACAGCGCGGAACTGGACGACGACCTCCTGGCCGCGGTGCTCCTCGGGGCCGAGGATGCCGCCACCGAGGGAGGCTGGATCACCGTCGGTGGCCACAGCGTTGACGACCCGGAGCCCAAGTTCGGCTTGGTGGTGGTGGGCGAGGTCAACCCCGAGCGGATCCTGATCAACGCCGGGCTTCGCGACGGCGACGTCATCGTCGTGACGAAAGCGTTGGGGACTGGAATCATCTCGACCGCCGTCAAAGCGGGGAATGCCTCGCCTCCGGTCGCCGAGGCCGCCATTGCCTCGATGCTGACCTTGAATGCCGACGCCGCGGCAGCCGCCCTTTCCTCGGGCGCCACAGGTGCGACGGACGTGACGGGCTTCGGGTTGTTGGGGCATCTCGCCAAGATGGCCGAGCACTCGAGGGTCGACATCGTTCTGCATGCGGATGGCGTCCCCATCCTTCCCGGTGTGGTGGAACTGGCTCAGGCGGGTGTCGTCCCCGGTGGGACCCACCGCAATCTGGCCTGGGTGGCGAGCCGGCTGGACACGGTCGACACCGACGCGATCTCAGTGCTCATCCTGGCCGACGCCCAAACATCGGGCGGACTCCTGTTCGGGGTGGCACCAGGACAAGCCCGACAGGCGGTGGACGGCCTCGTCGCCCAGGGACATCCGGCAGCGGTGATCGGCCACGCCCGAAGCGGGACCGGCCGCATCCGCATCCGGGGAACGGCCTCGGAATCGGGGTAGCCGCCCGAGGCAGGTCGCGCTCGCTACATGAAGTTCCGGGTGTGCAACGCCGACAGCTCCGCCGCCTCTTGCGGTGAGAACCCGAGCCGGGTCAGGCGCCGGCGGCGCCCTTCGTCCATGTCGACCTGCAGGCGCTGCACGGCGTCGTGCCCGACACCGATGGCGTCAGGCGTCCACCCGCGAGCGGCGAGGACGACGAGCGCATCGAACACCTCGTCGTTGAGCCCCGATGTCGAGGCCAGCGCATCGTGGCGGCGCTCCATGGCCATGCGCAGCCGTGGTCGCAGGGCGGGCTCGACCCGCAGCTGCTCCTCGAGGTGGCCGAGTCCGAAGGCGACGTGGCGGGCCTCGTCCTGCAGCGCCAGGTGGCAGACCTGGGCCGTCACGACATCGGGCGCGTAGCGCTCCAGAAACGACAGCAGGTGCAGGAACGTGCCCTCGCCGAGCACCGAGAGAAGGAACGACGCGATCGAGAAGTCGGTCTCGTCCAGCAGGGATTGGAGCGAGGCCCGACCGCCGGCACCCGACACGCCCAGTTGGCCGGACACCAGGAGCGCTCGGCGGGTGAAGACCTCGATGTGTCGCGCTTCGTCGGCCGTCTGCACGGCCAGGAGTTGCGCGACCTCCCGGTAGTGGGGATGGATCCGGCCGAGGAAGCGAGCCGGGACCATCAGGGCCGCCTGTTCGTTCTCGATGAGATAGGTCATCACCTGGACCACGGCGGCTTCCACTTCGTCGGGGAGCGCGGGCGAGATACTCCAGTCGATGGCCGTCGCCGGGTCCCACTGGGCCGCGGCCGCCTGGGCGTAGAGCCTCGGCGCCAGGTCACTCCAGACCGCAGCCTTGCTGTCCAGGTCCGCAACCGACAGGTCGGGCCCTCCAGCTTCGACGAGCGCGCCCCGAGCCGCCAGCCCCCATCGACGGGGCGCCTTTTCCCAGACCGTCGGGCCGGGGACGCCAGCGCGCTCGGAGGCCTGCCAGCGGGCCCCGGATGCGCCCCCCTTGGTGACGGTCAGTCCGACCACTCGGTGGCCCTGGCGCCGGGCCCACGTCGTCAGGTGCAGCCCGAGGTGCCGGTCGGTCCCGCGGACCTCCACGCTCTCGCCCGGCGCCATGGTTTCGAGGGCGCGGGCGACGAGCAGGTGGCCGCCCCGATCGATGCCGAGGACGCCGAGGTCGACCGTGGGGCGGGTGTCAGGGGCGGTATCCGGCAGCGCAGATTCTCCCTTCGGCGTCGTAGAACCCGGCGTTGTCCACGGCCTGCTCCAGCGCCCGGTAGCCGCTCACCCTTCCGGGCCGCCACGCCGTGAGACCCTCGAGGTCGAGGAGTGGGCGCACCTCGGGGTCGGAGTAGTCCATGGCGAGCAGCAGCTCCCCGAATCGGGCAGCCAACGCCGCCGGCGCCGAGTCGATGACGGTCATGTTGCAGTGGTCGAACGGCTCGGTCTGGCAGATGATCCTCGTCGCGCCAGGGTTGAGTATCCCCTCCGTCGTGAACGCCAGATGATTGGCGTCGATCATGCAGGCCCCGTCGACCAGCCCGGCCATCAAGGCGCGAGCGGCGGCGCGCTCGCCGCCGATGTGGTCGCCGTGCAAGCCCACCCCGATGTCGAATCGACGAATCGTGAGGTCCTCGCCAACGCGCAGGCCCGCCGACCGCAGGGCGTCGATGGGCAGCAAGGTCGCCTGGGGCGAGTCGATGGCGCCCGTGGCCACGACGCATCCCGTGAGGTCACCGGCGCTGTGGGCGGGAGAATCGGCCCGAACCACCACCACCGAGGACAAGTCCTGGTCCGTGTCGCGCATGACCAGGGCAGACACGGTTGCGCCGTGCGCGGCAGCCAAGCGGCGGGCCCGGACCCACGCCAGCGGCGAGTTCCAAGCGGCGTGAATCCGCCCCGCAACCAGGTCTTCCACCTGGCGTTCGTAATTGGAGTACAGCACGTAGTCGACCGCCAGATCGTGCCCGATCAGCCACCGCCGGAAGCCGTCCCAGATGGTGACCACCTTGGGGTCGTAGGCGACCGCGCCCATCAGAAGCACGTCTGACCCCGCGGTGCGGGTGCTGTCTGCGTTCGCCGTCATGGCCCGAGCAGGTCCAAGCCGCCGATGGCGCGCCCGATGAAGTCGAGCAATGCGTCGGTCGTCGGCGCCATGACCCTTGCGGCCTGGGCGTCGCGGAACCGGCGCTCGATGCCGAGCTCCTTGCGGAACGCCGCCCCGCCGCACACCTTCATGGCCAGGTCGGTGACCGAGAGCGCGGCTTCGGCCGCCGCCGCCTTGACCTCGAGCACCCGGAGGGTTGCGTCGGGACGAGCCGATTCGACGGCGTTCAAGGTGTCGGTGAGCAGCGCTCGGGAGGTGTCGGTTATCAGCCGCATGCGGGCGTAATCCGACCTCGGGATGGGTTGGTCGATGAGTCGGGCGCCCAGATGCTCCAGCCGGGCGGAGGTCAGGTGACGGCCCGTTTCGGCGACCGTGGCCTCCATCAAACCGACGGAAAACGCGGCGGACAGGATCAGGAACCAGGGCAGCACCACGGTGAGCGCGATGTTCAAGCCTTCGCCGTCGGGGCCGAGCATGGCGCCGCGGTCGACGACCACGCCTTCGGCGTCCACTGGTACCGACCCGTTGCCCCGAAGCCCGAGTCCGTCGAAGTGCTCGCCGATCGTTACGCCCGTCGACTGGCGGGGCACCAGCCACAACGTCATGGGCCCCGTTGCCGACACCGGGAGGCTCGACCACACGTAGCTCTCGGCTGCGGCCGCGGACGTGACCCAGCTCTTGCGGGCCGCCAGGGTGACGTCGGAGCCGCCTTCAACGGCGGTGGTGGTGCCCAGGGGAGCCCAGAAGTGGCTCCTCGAACCCACCTCCGAAAATGCCAGCGTCGTGAGGTGCTGGCCCTGGGCAATGGCGCGACGGGTCGCTTCGGGGCCGTGGGCCTCCACGACGGCGGTCGCCGCGTAATGCATCACCGACACCATGGCGGTCGATGCGCACACCGCCGCCAGAGACTCGATGACCTCGGCCGCCGAGCGCAGACCCTCGCCGGCACCGCCGACGGACGGGGCCGAGGTCAGACCAAGCAACCCGGCTTCGCCGAGGGATTTAACGGCGTCAGCCGGGAAGCGGCCGAGTTCGTCCACCTCACGGGCGGCCGGTGCGACCGAGTCTTCGATGACGCGCTGCAGCGCATCGCGATAGTCGTTCATGTCTCGCTCTCTCTACGTAGGGTTCCTGACGCGGTTTGTTCTGTCGTGAAGTGGGGCCGCGTTCCCTACGGGTTCGCTAGGGGTTCTCCAGGGGAGGTTCCCTAGCGAAGGGGCCCGAGCGGAGGGTTCCCGAGCGGAGGGACGCGACCGTGGCCACCCGACCGGGCGGCTGCATGACGGGCTCAGCGACGAGGTGGCACGGTTTCCTCCCTTCGCATCGTCAGCAATGAGGCGACGCCAGCCTACTTACGACTCGGGACCTGCCTCATCGCTGGGTCAAGGCGTGCGGGTTGAGAACGCAAATCGTGGGTCGGTACCTCGGTACTGCCCTTACCGCGCGTTCTCGGTGGTGACCCTGGCGACGGCCTTGTCGTAGCGCTGCAAATAGAGGCTCAGGTAGCTGTGACTTTCACGAAGTACACCGGCCCACACGTGGAGCCAATCGAGGCCTTCGTCGGTGAGCTTGTACGTACGCCGGGCAGGCCCGGCGCTGGATTGCCCCCACCATGACTCGACCAGGCCATCCTGCTCCATGACCCGAAGCGCCCGGTACAGGCCGCCCGGATCGACATTGGCCAGACCAACATGCGAGATTTGTTCGTGAAGGTCGTAGCCATGCGCCGGCCGCTCGCCGATGAGTAGCAGGAGGCAGGCTCGCAGATAGTTTCGGGGGAGTCCGCCTTGCGGCGCTTCGACGGAGCGCTTCTCCTTCACAGCGGCCTCTCCTGATCTCGTCAACGGCGACACGTTGCCCTGCCCACGGAGGTCCGTCGAGTCGAGCCGGCGAGGCAATCCTACATGCGGGCTCGCTATGCAATGTATCGACGGGCTTGTTCGTCCCCGGCGTGTAGGCCGTTCCCTCGTCTGCGACGCAAGCCAAGCACTCGCACTTCCACTTTCTCGTGTCCCGGCATAGGATTTGTCGACAAGAGAAAGGGGACGGCATGGCGGGTTCGATGGTGTACCGGCTGCCGGTGAGCGATGCCACGGCGCCCCACATGGTCACGTTCATCCAGGCAATGAAGGCGTCCGAGGCGATATCGGACAACCGTGGCTATAGCCATATTGCCGGCTTCCACGGCGCACCGGACTGGTATTGCTGGCATCATCAACAAAGCCGTCGCACGCCGCTGCAGGCCCGCTTGTTTCTGCCTTGGCATCGGGCCTATCTCTGGTGGCTCGAGCAATCCCTCCAGGACCTCGTGGCTGGGGTGGCGCTCCCGTATTGGGATTGGACGGCGCAGCCGACTATTCCCGGCGCGTTCGCGCCTCGACGGCTGGGCACGGCCGCCAATCCATTGTTCTCCACGCAAGTGCTGATCCCTTCCGCTTCCCCACCCATCCGGCACCGTACGGTACGCCGGGCAGGAAGGACGCCGGGCGTGGCACTGCCGACGGCGCCCGAGATCACCGACTTGCTCAACGACAGCGACTGGGCCTCGTTCTCTGATCGATTGGAGGACTTCCACGACCAGGTACACGTGTGGGTCGGCGGCGACATGGGCGACATCACGACCGCGGCATATGACCCGGTATTCTTCGCCCACCACAACATGATCGATCGAGTGTGGTACCTGTGGCAGGTCAAACACGGCAACGGCGGCATTCCGGCCGATTTGCTCGCTGAGCCGTTGATGCCGTTCAACAAGACGACCGCGGATGTCCTCGACGTGCAGCGGCTGGGTTACGAATACGCCGCTAGCGCGGCGCCTATTTCCATGCCGACCACGATCCGGGGAGGGTCACATGGTTGAGATCCACGTGTTTGGGCCGTTCCCGCACGGTGCGGACGCGATGATGAGCCGGGCGGACCTCGAATTCTACGGCGTCAACCATTTCCGGCCTTCCTTCGTCGCTCACGTCTTCTTCAACGACCCCGATGTGTCCGAGGACAACTGGACCGACGTTCGTCCGAGTCGGGCCGGCCGTTTCGCGATTTTCGGCCACCAGACCTGCGTCGGGGACGAGGGCCATTGCGAGGTCCCCGTCACCAGCCGCCGCTTCGACGATCGCCCCTCCCATCCGCTCACCCGGGCCTTCAAGCGGGTCATCGTGACCGAAACGCTGAAGCGATGTCTGGCTGACGGGCCCGACCTGACGGTGACGGTCGTCGTCTCGTGCGACCCAGAGATCGGAATGCAGTTCGAGGGTTCCCTGCTCGACATCAGAGGCCTGCAGCTCACCACGTTCGGTTAGCGGGCCGCGGGCGCTCCCCACTCGCGGATTCGATAGAGCTGGTGCACCTCGGCCGCGGCCACCTTGAAATCGGTCGCCCAGCGCAGCCCCCGTTCGAGCAGCAGTTCCTCGGTGGCGGGGTCGGCCCGGTATTCGGGCCGGGTCCGGCGATGACCGCGCCAGGCGAAGTTGGCCGCGCAACCCGTGGCGACCCCCGAGAGCAGCAACGCCCGGAGCGCTCCGGTCCCAGCCGCCGCCGCTGACGCCGTGGCCGACGCCGCCGCGGCCGCCGCCGCCTCCGCTGCTTCGAGTTGCAGCGCCCAGACGAACCACATCATGACGGCATCGTTGGTGTGGCGGCCCGCCGTCCGCCAGCGGCGGTCGCCCGGTGGGACCCGGGCGAGCCGCTCGGTGGCGGGTGGCAAGGTGTCGGTGGCAAAGCGATGAACCGCGGTCAAATAGGCGCGGCGGCAGCGTTCGTCACCGGCATCACCGAAATGTCTCTCGAAGATGCCGGCGACGAGCCGGTCGTACTCGGAAACCGCCGCCGCGACATCGTCGTCAGCCGCGCACCGCTCGAATTCACCGTCGCTGTCGCTTCCGAGGGCCCGCTTCTTCCATGCGGTGAAGATTTCCGGCGTGGTGACTCGGGGCACCAAGCGGCTCAGCAATCCGGGCTCGCTGCCTTCCCCGAAGTAATATCTGCCCCGAGTCTCGGGGTGGTAGATATCCCAATACTCCGTCCACGCGTCGAGCTCATGGAAGAATGCCATTGCGGCCGCGTCGGCCGCGTCAGCGGCCGAGCTGCCGGCCTCGGGGCCCGACTCAGCTAGCTTGCTGGGCAAACTGATTCGAAAGTTCGGCCTGCACGAATTCGGCCAGAGGCCGCGCGGCCCGCTCAGCCACGGCAGGATTCCTCATCTTGGTGACCTGGTGAAGGGCGGCAACAGCGGTCTGCAGTTCGAACAGGGAGTCCACGCCCCAGCCTTCCCAATGCACGAGCTTGCCCGTACTGAGGTCGATTCCGGTGCCGTTGGCATCGCCGCCCTGACCGCCGAACCAAATCACAGAACTGACTGCGTCGTAAATAACGAACGGTGTCATTGTTATTGTCCCCTTTGTTTTGAAGTGGTAGTCCCAGCATGACGCCTACGACGCCGAGGGAACAGCAGTTTGGGGAACAACCATCCGACCGAATATTGCGATGTATCTAGCCGGAAACGGCGCCCGCGATCACGAAACGGTGAGGGTCCGCTCCACCGCGACGGTCCCGGTGAAGATATCCAGGACCGGGCAATGCTCGTCTACCGCAGCCGCCAGTTCCTCGTAACGCTGCGGTGACTCCGGTCCGCTGACCGCGACATTGACCCGGACCGCGCCGAGTCCGGGTCGTACCCCCTCGCGCACGCCGAAGAATCCCCGGAGGTCGAGGTCGCCTTCGACGACGATGTGGATCGTGTCGACGGTGACGCCGAGGTGGGCGGCCCAGAACTGATACGTGATCGCCTGGCACGAACCGAGCGCCGCCAGGGCGTACTCAACGGGTCCGGGGCCGGCGTCGCCACCGCCGAAGCTGGCCGGTTCGTCCACGGTGAAGGAGTGGCCGGAGCCGACCGTCGCCGCCACCTCGGTAGCGCCGGTCACGTCGAGCGTGGCACGGTACACGACGTGGCCCCACTTTTCGTCTCTTCGCATCCTGGACGAGGCGGACTCCATGACAGTGGTGAGCGACATGTTCCACATGATGCCAAAATCGCGCCGTGACTACCGATG
>JAUTXM010000037.1 GCA_030838025.1 Acidimicrobiaceae bacterium | reverse complement strand
GGCGGCCCCCCTTCCCGGCGCCCAGCCCCGCCACTCCGACCACGCTCACCACGCTGGTGACGACGCGGGCACCTTGCGCCGGATGGCGCCGCTTCCGGCGGCGACTGGAAGGAACGGGTGTCGGTTGCATGCTCCAAGCTTGGAGCCGCGACCTCAGACGGACCTTGGAGCCCGCTCTGAGGTCGTTGAGAGCCCGCTGCGTCCATTCAGGGGAAGCTGGAGCGTGAACACGGCACCCCCATCCGCGGCGTTGGCTGCGGTCGCCGTCCCTCCGTGCTCGCTGGCGATGCTCGCCACGATGGCCAGACCCAGCCCGACACCGGTGCCCACCCGAGCCCGGTCGGCCTGCCAGAAGCGGTCGAAGACATGGGCTTGGCCCTCGGGGTCCAGCCCCGGACCGTGGTCGCGCACCGCCACCTCGGCGTGGCCGTCGACCAGGGCGGCGCGCACGTCGATTGGCGTGCCTTCGGGCGTGTGGTGCACCGCGTTGGTCACCAGGTTTGCGATGGCCTGGCGCAGATGCGCCTGGTCACCGGCGATCACGACCGGCTCGGGGGCGTCGAGGGTGACGGGGCGGTCAGGCGCCGTAGCCACCGCGTCGCTGCACGCGTCCGCGGCCAGGACCGCCAGGTCGACCGGCGAGCGCTCGGCGACGCGGGGCTGGTCCAGCTGGGCCAGCAGGAGCAGGTCCTCGACCAGCACCTTCATCCGGGCCGATTCCTGCTCGATGCGCCGCAGGATGGTGGGGAGATCGACGCGGGCCTTGTCTCCGCTCAGCCGGAACAACTCGGCGAAGCCCTGGATCGACGTCAACGGCGTGCGCAACTCATGGGAAGCGTCGGCCAGGAACTGGCGCAAGCGAAGCTCGGTCGCTTCCCGCTCCTGGAATGCCCCCTCGATGTCGTCGAGCATGGTGTTGAGGGCCAACCCGAGCTGGCCCACCTCGCTCGCACCTCCCGACGGGCTCACCCGCTGCGACAGGTCGCCCGCGGTGATCGAACGAGCGGTGCCGGCCATCCGCTCCAGCGGGTGTAGCCCCCGCCGCAGGATCAACCAGGAACCCGACGACAACAGCATCAGCAGGATGATCCCCCCGCTGGCCTCGTACAGGACCAGCCGCTGCAGCGAGCTCGTCACCTCGGTCAGCGGCGCCGCGATGACGAGGACATTCCCCGCCGCGCCGGCCCCCGCCACGGTCGTAAAGGGCCCGCGGGGACCGGCTCCCGGATCGTGGCCCGGCGTCGCCGCCGGGGAGACCAGCACCCGGAAATGGCCCGAACCGGTGGTTGAGCCCACGGTGAACAGCTTCGGTTTGGCGGCCATGCTGGTCGGCAGGGGAGAGGGCAACTTGGGCCGGGCCGAGCTGTTGGACAGATTGAACTGGTTGATGAGGGTGCCCGAGCTGCTCAGCAGCTCGGCCACGATCCCGCCGGGAATGTCGACCGGTGGTCCACCAACCCCATCGTCGGGACCGCCCGGACCGCCCGGGCCGCCGCTGCCCTCGAGGCGACGCTCGACCAGCTGCTGGGACGAGCGGACCTGGTCGTCGAGGCGTTGGTGTTGGGATCGGGAGTACAACGAGTACGTCGCGACACCGAAGACCACCAGCCCGGCCGCGACCAACGACACGAGCGCGAGCACCAGCCGGAGACGCAGCGTCATCGTCCGCAGATCCTGACGCATTCGGAGAGGGTCGGGGCGTTCATGCCGCCCGCATGGTCAACTGCTCTTCGGCGTCGGGTTCGACGGGTGCGGCGTCATGGGGCCGGAACAAGACCCGGTCCAACAGCGCGTATTGCGCCAGCCACAATGTCCCGAACGTCGCCACGTTGGCCGCCTCGGCGACGAGCGTCCGGCCCCCGACGCTCAAGCCGCTCGCCGTGGCCCAGCGTGACGCGACGCTGACGGCGAGAGTCGACAGCGCCAGGCCCGAGAAGGACAGGGCGCAAAACGGTCCGATCTCGGCCCTGACCGAGCGACGCCCCGATTTTCCCCAGACCCAACGGCGGTTCAACTCGAAGGAGGGAACGGTGCCTACCCCGGTGGCGATCATGTTGGCCCAGCCGGCGGACGTGGTGCCGCTGGCAACCAGCACACCGAGGATGGTCAAGCTGAGCGAGGTGGCGATCGCCGACACGGCGGCGTAGCGCAGCAACCGGCCCACCAGGTTCATCGGAAGACCCAGCGGCGCAGGAGGAGGAAACGGGCACCGGCCGCCACCGCGTTCACGGCCGTGAGGATGGCCAAGTCGCCGCCGAGGGAGTCGATGCCCGCCCAGCCGCCGGCGACGAGGGCGCCGACGGTGAGCACGAGGGGGAGCAGCGCCACGACGAGGGCGGCGCTGTAGTGGCGCCGCCGGCCCGACCGGCCTCGCTGGGCGAAGGTGAGGCGCCGGTTGGCCGCCGTGTTGGCGATGGCCGAGGCGGCAAGCGCGACCACGTCGGCGGTCACCGGGTCGAGCCCGAGGGGGCCGGCGATGACCACGAACAGCAGGGCGAAGAGGGCGGTGCTCGCCAGCCCCACTCCGGCGAAGCGCAGCACCTGGCCCGTCAGCGCGGGCTCGACGGGATGGCCGACGGGGAGGGCGCCGGCGGGGAGGTTGCCGTCGCCGGCGGCGAAGCGTCGCAGCATGCGGCCGATGCCCCGCAGGTCCTCCATCGCCGTGCTGGCGAGGTCGACGCGGGAGTCAGGATCGTCCTGCCAGTCGACCGGGACCTCGTGGATGCGCAGCCCGTTGTGCTCGGCCAGCACGAGCAGCTCGGTGTCGAAGAACCAGCTCTCGTCGTCGACGAGGGGGACCAATGCCCGGGCGACATCGGATCGCAGGGCCTTGAATCCGCACTGGGCGTCGGAGAATCCGTTGCCCAACAGGGTCCGCAGGATCAGGTTGTAGCTGCGCGAGATGATCTCCCGCTGGGCCCCGCGTACCACGCGGGAGCCTGGGGCGAGGCGGGTGCCGATCGCCACGTCGGAATGGCCCGACAGGAGGGGGGCGACGAGTGGCAGCAGGGCGTCGAGGTCGGTGGAGAGGTCGACATCCATGTACGCCACGACCCGCGCTTCGCTCGCCATCCAGGTGGCCCGCAACGCCCGCCCTCGCCCCTTTTCGAGCAGGTGCACGGCCCGCACGCCCGGCAGCTCGCCGGCCAGCCGGCAGGCGACGCCCCAGGTGCGGTCGTGGCTGGCGTTGTCCGCGATGGTGACGACCCACGTGAGCGGGAAGTGCTCGTTCAAGTAGCCGTGCAACCGGTGGACCGACGCTTCGAGGCCCGCCTCCTCGTTGTAGACCGGGATGACGATCTCCACGTCGGCGATGCTTCCGCCGGTACTGCCTTCCAAGCTCAAGAGGGCGGGGGCGCTGGTCATGGTCTCATGGTCCGGCGGCGGGCTCAGCACCACCTCCGCCATTGCTGGGAGTTCGCTCCGCGTCCTTTTTTTCTTTGATAGCACTACATGACCGCTGAGGGTCATGTAGTGCTATGCAAGCCATTGGGTCGCCGTTCGATCGGTACTTGTTGGGCGGTGGTCAGGCGGTGGGCGGGGGGCTGGCGAAGCCGCCCCCCGGCCCGACCGGTCCGAAGCCGCCGCGGGGTCCGTCGGGGCCGAAGTCGGCGCTGCCCGACTGGATCGAGGTGGCGGCGACGATGCCGTTGGTCGTGGCGCCACTGACCCCGATGGAGTCGCCGACCGCCAGGGCGGCGACGGAGCTGGGCTGGACGACCGTGACGACAGTGGTTGCCGTGGTCTTGACGGTGAGGGTCGTGCCGCCGGTCTCGGTGACCGTGAACGTGCCGTTGCCGACCGACGCGACGGTGCCCGCGACGGGGGCAGCGGCC
>JAUTXM010000029.1 GCA_030838025.1 Acidimicrobiaceae bacterium | reverse complement strand
AGAATCACACCTGGGCCACGGTGACCCTCCAGAACTACTTCCGGCTGTACAAGAAGCTGGCGGGCATGACCGGTACTGCCGAGACCGAGGCGTCGGAGTTCGCCAACACCTACAACCTGCCGGTCGTGCCCATCCCGACCAACCGGGCCATGGTCCGCCAGGACCAGCCCGACCTGATCTACAAAACCGAGTTGGCCAAGTTCGAGGCCGTCATCGAGGATCTGGTCGAGCGCTACGACGAAGGCCAGCCGGTCCTGGTCGGCACGGCGTCGGTGGAGAAGTCCGAAGTCCTGTCCCGGATGCTCGACAAGCGGGGTATCCCGCACAACGTGCTCAACGCCAAGCAGCACGCTCGGGAGGCGGGCATCGTCGCCCAGGCCGGGCGGCTGCACGCCATAACGGTGGCGACCAACATGGCGGGCCGCGGCGTCGACATCCTCCTGGGCGGCAACCCCGAGGCCCTGGCGGAGTCGGAGGTGACGGCGAGCGGGTTGGCGCTCGACACCGAGGAGGGCCAGGGTCGCTACAAGGAGCTGCTGACCAAGTACGAGGAGGCGTGCGCCGCCGAGGGCGAGAAGGTCCGGGAGCTGGGCGGCCTGTACGTGCTCGGGTCCGAACGCCACGAGTCCCGCCGGATCGACAACCAGCTGCGCGGCCGGGCCGGCCGCCAGGGTGACGACGGTGAGAGCCGCTTCTACCTGTCCCTCGAGGACGAGCTGATGCGGTTGTTCGCCACCGGGGCCATGAACTGGGTCATGGGCAAGGCCCTGCCCGACGACGTGCCCATCGAGGCGAAGATGGTCACCAAGGCCATCGAGCGGGCCCAGAACACCGTCGAGGCCCGCAACGGCGAGGTGCGCAAGGACGTCCTCAAGTACGACGAGGTCATGAACTCCCAGCGCAAGGTGATCTACAAGCGGCGCCGCCAGATTCTCGACGGCGAGGACCTGCGGGCCCGCACCCTCGAGGTGCTGGCCAGTGCGCTGGAGTCGATCGTGCGGGCCAACTGCCCGACGGACTTCAGCGAGGACTGGGACCTCGAAGGACTGCTGCGCGAGACGCGCGTCTACTTCCCGACGGCGTTCACCGTCGAGGACCTCACCGAGGCCAAGCGGTCGGACGAGCTGTACGAGAGCCTGCTGGCCGAGGCGCTCGGCTACTACGAGAAGCGTGAGCAGTCGATGCCGGGCGGCGAGGACACCATGCGCGCCCTCGAGCGCGAGGTGATGCTGCAGATCATCGACCAGAAGTGGCGGGAGCACCTCTCGGAGATGGACTACCTCCGCGAGGGCATCAACCTGCGGGCCATGGGCCAGCAGGACCCTCTGGTCGAATGGCAGCGCGAGGGCTATGAGATGTTCGGCCAGCTCATGTCGGGTATCGACGACGACTACGTGAAGATCGTCATGCACGCCCAGGTGCAGGTGCTCGAACAGGGATCGCCCGACGACGAGGCCGACTTGGCCCGGGCCCAGTACCTGGCGGCCGAGGATCCGGTCCAGGGCAACTCCGGGGTCCAGCGGGCCCTGGCCGCGGGTCCGGCACCGGGCGAAGAAGTGGTGTTCGCGGCCGACCCCAGCGCGGTTGGCGCTGGCGGCGGTTCCGCCTCAGCGCCCGCAGCCGCAGGCGCCGCCGCCGCGGCGAAGGCGGGTCAGGCCCCGGCCGCGTCCGGGATCGGTGCCGATGCCCCGATGGTGCCGATCGTCAAGGATTCGATGTTCGACAAGGTGGGTCGCAACGACGCCTGCCCCTGCGGCAGCGGGAAGAAATTCAAGTTCTGCCACGGCCGCTAGGCCGGAGGTAGGGAGTCTCGATGGGAGTCCGCGACTTCAGCGACGATCTGCGCGCCCTGCGACGCCGCCTCACCGAGGCGGCCGGCTACTTGGACCTCGAGGGCAGCCAGCGACGGTTGGCCGAGCTGGAGATCGACGTGGCCCGCCCCGACCTGTGGGACGACACCGATGCCGGCCAGCGCGTCACGCGGGAGTACGGCCACGTCAAGGCCGACGTCGAGGAGATGTCGGGGCTTGACGGCCGGCTGAGCGACGCCGAAACGCTGTACGAGCTGGCGGTCGAAGAGGACGACGCCTCGCCGGAGGCGGAGCTGTCGGCGGCCGTCGATGGCCTGGGTCGGGAACTCGACCGGCTGGAGTTGCGCTCCCTGTTCAGCGGCGAGCACGACGCCCGCGACGCGGTATGCGAGATCCACGCGGGCGAAGGCGGCACCGACGCCCAGGACTGGGCCGAGATGCTGTTGCGCATGTACCAGCGCTGGGCCGAGCGACGAGGCCTTGAGCTGGAGATGGAGGAAGTCACGCTGGGCCAGGAGGCGGGGATCCTCTCAGCCACCTTCATCATCAAGGGCCGCTACGCCTACGGGCTGCTGTCGGCCGAGCGTGGAGTGCACCGGCTGTACCGGATCTCGCCGTTCGATTCGCAGGCTCGGCGCCAGACGTCGTACGCGGCGCTCGAAGTGACGCCGTTCCTCGAGGATGCAACCGCCGAGGTCGAGGTGGACGAAAAGGACCTGCGCATCGACACCTATCGTTCGTCGGGCGCCGGGGGCCAGCACGTCAATGTCACCGACTCGGCGGTGCGCATCACCCATCTGCCCAGCGGGATCGTGGTGTCGGTTCAGAACGAGCGCAGCCAGTACCAGAACAAGGTCAAGGCCATGCAGATCCTGGCGGCCAAGCTCGCCGAGCGCCAGCGGGAGGAACGCCGGGCGGAACTGCAGGCGCTCAGCGGCCCCCAGGGCCAGGTCAGCCGGGGTGGGACCTTCATCCGGGCGTACGTCCTGGCGCCGTACCAGAAGGTGAAGGACGAGCGCACCAGCCACGAGACGGGCAACGTGGAGGCGGTCCTCGACGGTGACCTCGACCCGTTCATGGAAGCGTGGCTGCGCTGGCGCCGGACCACCCAGGGCGCACCTGCCCCTGAGTAACGTTCGGGCTCGCGGCGTGAGCGGCGTGAGTCTGGTAGGGGTCTGGGGCTCTGGTACGGCTTTACCACCCTCACACGGTGACAAAGCCACACCAGAGCCCCAAACCCCTACCAAACCCGTACCAACCCGTACCAGAACCCGCCGCGCACCTCGACCCGGCCACGCCCCGGCGTCGCGGCGGCTACCGACACCTGCCGCGCCCGCCGCGCCCGCCGTGCATGCAGCGCTTGCCACCAACTCGTTCACCCCGCTGGCTACAATCCTCCCCGTTGCGCTGGGCGAGCGTGCGCTAGGCCCCCACCCCAACCAACCCTCACACCATGATTCGTCTCGACAACGTCACCAAGGCCTACAAGGGCACGACCGTCGCATTGCGCCAGGTCTCGGTGGACATCCAGAAGGGGGAGTTCGTCTTCCTCGTCGGGCCGTCCGGCTCGGGCAAATCGACGTTCGTCCGCCTGGTCACCAAGGAAGAGGAACCGGACGAGGGCCACATCTGGGTGGCGGGCAAGGACATCGCCAACCTCACGCAGTGGAAGGTCCCCTACCTGCGCCGCAACATCGGCTGCGTGTTCCAGGACTTCCGCCTCCTGCCGACCAAGACGGTGCACGAGAACGTGGCCTTCGCCCTCGAGGTGATCGGCCGACCCCGGCACGTGATCAAGTCCCAGGTGCCCCAGATCCTCGACCTGGTCGGCCTGGGCAAGAAGATCGACAACCTCCCCCACGAACTCTCGGGCGGTGAACAGCAACGAGTCGCCATCGCCCGGGCGTTCGTCAACCGGCCCCTGATCCTCCTGGCCGACGAACCGACGGGCAACCTCGACCCGAGCACCAGCGCCGGCATCATGCGGCTGCTAGACCGGATCAACCGCACCGGCACCACAGTCATCATGGCCACCCACGACCAGAGCATCGTCGACTCGATGCGCCGTCGGGTCATCGAGCTCGACCGAGGCAGCGTCATCCGCGACCAGGCCCGCGGCGTGTACGGCATGGGGACCGGGTAGGTGGCGTTCTTCGGCGGCTACTTCTTCCGCGAGGTCTGGGTCAACCTCCGGCGCAACTTGCTCATGACCATCGCGGCCGTCATCACCATGGCGGTCTCGCTCACGCTCGTCGCCTCGGCCCTGATGATGAAGCAGGCCATCAAGAAGGCGTCGGTGCAGTGGCGCGGTGGCGTCGAACTCTCGATCTTCCTCCAACCCGGGGTCACGCCCAATCAGCAGCAGGCCCTCGGGCACGAGCTCAACGGCATGACCGAAGTCAAGAAGGTCCGCTTCGTCGACAAGCCCGCGGCCTACGACGAGTTCCGGCAGATGTTCGCCAACACCCCGGACCTGGTCAACAGCCTGAGCGTCAACGACATGCCGCCGTCGTACCGGGTCGTGCCGACCAAGGCCGAGGACGTCAACGCCATCGGCCAGCGTTTCCAGACCCAGCCGGGCGTCAAAGAGGTCGTTTACGCCAAGGAAGTCATCAGCAACATCCTGAAGCAGTTCGACACCCGCCGGAAGGTGGCGATCGTCCTGGCCGCGGGCGCCTTCGCGGGCGCCTTCGCCCTGATCGTCAACACCATCCAACTGGCGATCTTCGCCCGCCGCCGTGAGATCGCGGTCATGAAGCTCGTGGGGGCGACCAACTGGTTCATCCAGATCCCCTTCATGCTGGAGGGCGCCATCCAAGGCATCCTCGGGGCGTTGCTGGCCTTCACCATCAGCTTCGTGTTCCGGGGCACCATCGCGTCCCTGGCGTCGAGCGGGACCCTGGTAGGCGGCCCGCCGTTGTACGTCACGTCGCACGAGGCGATCCTCACCGGCATCGCCATCATGATCGTCGGCGGCCTCATCGGGATCGTCGGCTCGGCCTTCTCGGTGCGCCGCTTCCTGGCCGTCTAAAAGCAATCTGGGGAAAAGCCTCCCCGAGGTCGAGCCGCCGGTCTTGGGGGCTCCCAGCCCCCGCCGCTGCGCCCCGGCCGCCGCCCCCGCCAAGCCGGAAGCTCCACTCAGCCGGATGCCGGATGCCGGATGCCGCGGTGCCGCGATGCCGGGGCGCCGTGCCGCCGGGGCGCCGTGCCGCCGTGGCGTCGTGTTGTCCGGGCCGTCGTGCCGCGATCGGCCGGCTCGCGGGGCCGCGATGCGCTGGCCTGCCGTCTCGCATTGTCGCTGTCCCCGCGATGCACATTGGCGCGGTGGCGCTGGGCTTCAGTGGGGCGTGAGGTCGCGGATGGCCGCCGCCACCGCGCCGGGATGCTGATGGGGGAGGAGGTGGCCGGCACCAGCCAGTTCGATCAGGCGGGCGCCGGCGATGCCCTTGGCCAGGTGGCGACCGGTTGCGGGCGGGACGGTGCGGTCGGCGCCGCCCACCATTACCACCGTCGGGACCCTGATCGTGGACAACCCCGGCGCCAGCGACGGCAACTCGTCGAGCAGGCAACGCTGCTCGGTAGCGAAGCTCTGCCACACCCGGTTGCTGCGCCACAAGCTGACAACGTCATCCGGCGCCGGCGGACCGTCGGCCTGGTCGCCCACCCCGGCCGCCGATGGGACCGCGCGCCCGTGAAGGCGCCGAATGGCCCGGCGCAGCGGCGGGATCGACAGGGCTCCGCTGGCGAGGAACAGCCCCGCCGCCGTCACGGACATCCCGATCGGGGGCACCGCCAGCAACCGGTCCAGCCGGCTCAGCGGCTCACCGGGGCCGACCGACGACACCAAGACCAGGCCGTTCAGTCGTTCCGGCACCGTCTGCGCCAAGGCGATGGCAACACCGCCCGCCCAGCTGTAGCCGACCACCGTGGCCCGGTCGGCGCCCAGATGATCGAGCAGGCTCACGACGGCCGCCGCGTTCCCCCGGAACCCCCGGGCTCGGCCGCCGGTATCGCCGTAACCCGGGCGATCGGGGGCTACCACCATGAAGTCCGGCTCCAGCAGCCGGGCCACCGGCTTCCAGTCGGCTCGACCACCCGGCTGGCCGTGGAGCAGTACCACCGTAGGGCCGGAGCCCGAGGTGTCGGCGAACAACTCGCTCATGGTCGGGTCACCACGGCCGGGTGGCGCCGTCCCGGCTCCGTCACTAGGCGAAGCCGAACCAAGGCAAGATCGACTGCACCACCACGATCGCCGACATCAAGCTGACCGCGCCCACACACACCGTTGCTACCACTCGAAAGATCGGGCCATTGACCGCGTCGCCGAGGACGCTGCGCCGGTTGGCCAGGATCAACACGAAGATCAAGATGACCGGTGTGATCAGGCCGTTCAGGATCTGGGTGCGGATCAGCAGGTCGATCAGGTTGCCGCCGAGCAACGCCACCCCCGCCCCGACGACGACCTGGAAGGTGAACAACGACAGGAACAGAGGGGCCTCGGTGAATCGACGCGACACCGACCGCTCGACCCCGATCGCCTCCGACAGGGCGTAGGCGGTAGACAACGGGACGACCGCGGCGGCCAACGCCGAAGCCCCGAAGAGCCCGAACGCGAACAGCTGGACCGCGAAGCGTCCTGCGACGGGCTTCAGGGCGGCCGCGGCATCCTTGGCCGACGTCAACGCCTGTCCCTGGCGGCCAATGGTGGCGCCGGTCGCGATGATGATGAACAGGCTGATGACATCGCCGAAGATGGCCCCGCCGATGGAGTCCAGCTTCTCGTAGCGGTATTCGTCGGGGCCGATTCCCTTGTCGGCGACCGCGGCCGCCACATACAGCTGCATATACGGGGTGATGGTGGTCCCGATGAGCGCTACTCCGAGGAGGATGAAGTTCTTGCTGGTCAGCAGGTGGGGAAGGAGGGTCGACCCGAGGGCGTCACCCCAGTTGGGATGTCCGAGGATCGCCGCCAGCGGGTAGGCGAAGAAGATCAGCGACAGCACGAGGAAGATCCGCTCGGCGTAACGGTAGGAGCCGAACAGCACCAACGCCCAGATCGCCATGGCCGCGATCGGGATCGAGATGAAGCGGGTGACGCCGAGCAGCTCGAGGGCAGCGCCGATTCCCGCGAACTCCGAGACGACCAGGCCCACGTTGGCGACGATGAGGCAGAACAGGGCAAAGGCCGAGATGCGGAGGGTGAACTCCTCGCGGATGAGCGCCGCCAGCCCCTTACCCGTGAATGCCCCCAGCCGGGCGGCCATCTCCTGGACCACGACCAGACCGACGGTCACCAGCACCATGAAGAACAGGGTCCGGTAGCGGTACTGGGCGCCCGCCGAGGCATAGGTGATGATGCCGCCCGCGTCATTTCCGGCGTTGGCCGCGATGATTCCCGGCCCCGCCCAGGCCAGGTAGGTGAGGAACCGCCGCCGCCGCGACGGCGGGCGCAGGGGGAGGTGGGAGCCCGCCTCGCCCGCCTGGGCGCCGGCTTCGTCGGTGGTGGCCGCGGTCGTCAGGAGAGCAACCTTGGGAAGTGGAACCGGCCCCGCTCGGGCAGTAGGGCGTCGATGACGTCGTCGGCCAGGATGCGCCCGATGGGATGCCCGTCGTCATCGACCACCACGACCGACGACCGCCGGGCCTCGGTGAGCTGTGACGCCACCTCCCGAAGTTCGGCGTCGGCCGACACGGTCACCGGCTCGGTGTCGCCCAGTAGCTCGCTGATCGGCTGGTCGTCATCGGCGATGGCCAGGTGGTACAGGCTCACGTCGTCGACGTAGCGCTCGTTGTCGTCCACCACCGCCACCGCGTCGATATCACCCCGGTGCTCCACTTCGGCTCGCAGGCGGTCGCGCACCGTCGCCACCTGCTCGCCGGGGGTGGCCAGGACCAGGCTGGTGGTCATGAAGCCGCCGGCGGTGTTCTCCCGGTACTCGAGCAGTTCGGACAACTCCTCGCGCTGCTCGTCGTCCATGTGTTCCAGCAGTTCCTCCCGCTCGTCCTCGTCGAGATCGCGCAGGGCGTCGACCGCTTCGTCGGGCTCCATGTTGGCGACCAGCTCCGCCGCTTGTTCGGCCGGGGTCTCCCGCAGGAGGGCACCCAGTTCCTCGGGATCCATCTCCTCGAGGGCATCGGCGGCCATCTCCGGCTCGAGGCTGGCCAGCAGCTCCTGACGGCCCGATCGCCCGAGGTCCTCCAACAGGTCGGCCAGCTCACCGGGGCGCAGCCGGTGCAGACCTTCGTTGGACGAGCGAAGCTTGACCTGGCGCACCTCGCCCGCGAACGGCTGGATGTTCGACCAGTCGATGACGCGCTCGGGCGTCGGGCGGCCCCGCCAGCGCTTCGGGCCCAGACGGCGCAGGAGAGTCTGGACACTGACGTCGGCGCCGACCAGGCGGAGGACCCGCTCTGGTCCCGCCCCGCCGGTGGACACCGTCGCAGCCGGCATCCAGGCGATGTAGAGGTCGGCAGCCCGGATGACCTGCACGCCGTCGATGTCCACCAGCTGGTGGTCCACCACGTCCTTGCCCAGCATGACCTCGCCGGGACGGCGGGCGAACTCGCGCAGGTCCAGCCGCGACGAACGCAGCTGCACTCGGTCGTGGCTCACATCGGCGACGTCGTCCATGGCGACGAAGGCCACCCGGCGCCCGACTCGAACCACCAGGCCCGTGACCGGGGGGTAGGACTCCTCGCCGTCCCACCGGGCGACGACGTCGACCAGCGTCCCGACCTCCTCGCCGGCCTGGTTGAGCACCGGGCCGTGGGCGACCCCCGCGAGGGAGATGAGGTGGTCGCGAAGCGAGCGCGTGGCCAGGAGCCGCTGTTGGCGTTGGCGCCGGGCGCTGCGTAGGGGATTGGGCGGAAGGGGGGGACGGATGGCCATTGCTACCCTCGCATGGTTGGTGGGATCAGGAGGGACGAACCGGCCAAGCCGTCGACTGACGTGTGGACGCGAGCTACACGGCAGTCCCGGCTCGGGAGGCGCAGGGTTGGCAGCGACTACTCGGGGGTTCGCCGTTGCGCATGCGTCCTCACCTCCTTTGGTCGGCCGTGGGGCAACACTATCGCTCTCGTGCGGGCCTCAACTGCGCCAGGTGCGCCAGTCGTCGCGTGTGTCGTCGGCCATGCGCTCGGCGGCCGACAGCAGCCATCCGGGAGGGCGCCCGGCCAGATCCTCGACTATCGAGGAGCGGACGTCCGCCGTTCCCAGGTGGACATTGGCCAGCTCGAAGCCCATCCAGCCGAGGAGCGCCGCCTCGTCCCGCACGGCCGGTAGATCGGCCAGCTCGACTCGCACGCAGTCGGGAGCGAGGCGGCGGACCAGCCAGCGGTTGTGAACTGCGGTGTGGGGATCGCGGCAGCGAACGGCCCGGTCGAGCACTTCGGCGTAGTGGATCGTCGGCGATGGATCATTCCGGGCCCAGCTCCAGGCCGAGGGCAGGATCGCCTTGACCTCTCGCGCCACCGCGCCTCCCTGCCAGGGTGCCAGTGCCACCACCCGGGGACGGCCCAGGCTGCCCAACCCGGCCCGGCGACTCCTGATGCTGGCGCCGCCATCGGCCCCGTGCTCAGGGAGGGCGGTCACGGCGGCGTCGACGGCCTCGGGCGGGTATACCGCCAGGGACGCCTCTGGGAGGGCCTGCATCTTGGTCCAGAACCGCACCGGATCGCGGAGCTCGCCGGTCACGAGCCGGCGAAGACGGATGTGGCGCTCCGCCAGCACGAACGGGCCGCCGCCACGCACGATCCCGTCGTGATATCCGGCAATGATGGCGTCGGCCGATTCCCTGGGGTGCAGCGCCAGCTTCTGCTCGCCCGTCGCCAGCGCGGCACTGGTGGCCAGGCGCACCAGGTCGCCTGGGTAGGAAAGGGGGGTCGATTCGTCGAAGTCGTTGATTCCCCAGACCAGGCGGCCGTCGGCGTCGCGCCAGGTCCCGTAGTTTTCGACGTGGATGTCGCCGACGCTGAGCACGACCGGCGCCGAGTCGAACTCCGGGAGCAGCTGCGCCACACGCTGCGCCCATCGGTAGAAGGTGGCACGAAAGAAGGGGAAAACGGCGTCCGCCATCTGCTGATGCTTGTACTCGAGGTCGGCTTCGATCACCACCGGAAGGTTCGATCGCAGCCACGCTTCGTATCGTTGGGTCGCCTTGTTGATGTCCATCGGCGGGCCCGTGGTCGACCTACAAACCGTGGACCGAGGGGGTGAACCGGGCCAGGTAAGACGTGAGGTGCCGGTAGGTATCGGTCGCCAGGAGCACCCCTAAGACGACGAGCAGCACCCCGGCGACTCGTTCGATGGTGCGGCCCGCCCGGCGCAGGGCAACAGTCAGTCGGGGCCACGACGCCAAGCCCAACGACGCCACCAGGAACGGCACGCCGATGCCGAAGGCGTACGCCAGGAGGAGCAACGCCCCACGGCCGGCCTGGCCGCCTTGGGCGGCCACGGTCAAGGCGGCGGCCAGCAGTGGGCCCACGCACGGGGTCCATGCGGCACCGAATGCGATGCCGATCACATACGGGCGCAGCGGGCCCGCGACCTTGGGCAGGCTGTGGAACAACCGCGCCTCACGCAGGAACGGTCCCCGGACCACGCCGAGCAGCGCCAGGCCCATGAGGGCCACGACGACGCCACCGACGCGCTGCACGACCTGCTGAAGGTGATGCAGCGACGAGCCCACCAGGCCCGCGGCGGCGCCCAGGCCGGCGAAGACGGTGGCGAAACCCAGCACGAAGACGGCCGTGGCGGGCACGGCGCGGCTGGCGTCGCCTCCGCCCGCGGCCTCACCGGTGATGATTCCCAGATAGGCCGGAAGCAGCGGGACCAGGCACGGCGCCAGGAACGACGCCACCCCGGCGCCAAACAGGGCGACGAGGTCACGCACCACGGCATCGGTGCTCCATGCTCAGGTCCCGAAGGTGAAGGCGTAGGCGAGCAGGCCCGGGGCGTTGGCAGTAATGCGCAGGGTGTGGCCCTCGACGGCTGGTCCGAGGACCAGGCGGTACATGTCGGCGTCGGCCACCAGTACCGAGGTCCGCCCTCCGGCGTCGACGACCGTCTGGCTGGTCCGATAGGCGGGTGCGAGCGGTTTGCCGTCGAGTTCGAGGATGACCGCGACCGGCCCTGCGGCGGGCGGCGCCAAGACCAGGTTCACCTCGCGCGCCTGGTAATGCAGGACGATGGCGCTGGCGGCGGCATCGGCTTGCACGTAATCCCCGGTCCCGGACCAAGCGCCCGACAGCCGGGCGGTGTCGACGGGCACCGTTGTCGGGTCGGGGTAGGTGGCGGGGCCCTGCTTGGCCGAGTTGCCCCGCAGTACCCCGAGATAGGTCTCGGGCGTGATGTCACCCGCGGCGGTCGGCGCGGCGCCGGCCGGGGCTGCGCTCGCCGAAGGATCGGCGGCGCGCGGCGCGCCGGCGTCGACCCGGAGCAGCGTTCTGACAACGTCCTCGGTTTGTCCGTAATCGCCCTCGCCGACATGGGTGTAGCGGAGGTGACCAGCACTGTCGGCGACGTAGTCGGCCGGCCAGGAGTTGTTCTGGAAGGCCTCCCAAACCACCATCTTGTCGTCGAGCGCGACCGGCCACGTCACCCCGAGGTCCTTGACGGCTCGGGTCACGTTGGCGTGGTTCTTCTCGAAATCGAATTCCGGGGAGTGGATTCCGATGACGACGAGGCCCTCGTTGCGGTAGCGGTCGTACAAGGCCCGGACGTAGGGGATGGTCCGCACGCAGTTGACACAGGAGTAGGTCCAGAAGTCGTACAGCACGACCTTGCCGCTCAGGCTCGCCGGTGTGAGCGGCGCCGAGTTGAGCCAGCCGACGGCGTTCACCGCGGGAACGACGGGACCGACGTCGAGGTTGTTGGTGTCTACCTTCGGCTGGAGCTTGGACGGGCTGGTGTTGGCGGCAAAGACCACGGCCGCGCCCGCCAGCAACGCCAGGGCGAGGGCAACTGCAAGGTAAAGCCGCCGGCGGTCGGGGGGCCGGTCGGGTAGGGCGGACGTCACGGGCCAATCTTGGCCCAGGGCCAACGCTGGGGCGGGTCAGGACGGGGCGGTTCAGAGGTTGAACGGGACGCGCAGGCTCGCCGCCGCCCCCGCTGCGCCGAGCCGCCCGGGGAGGGCCAGCAGCTCCTCGGTCGTGCGCAGCAGGCCATAGTGATCGAACGTCTGAGTGACGACGCGGCCCGGAGGAACGGCGGGCCCGATCACGATGTTCGGCATGGGAGTGTTCTCGTCCCAGACGACGAAGATGGCGGTTCGGCCGGCTCGATAGGCAGTGCTGCCCAGGATCTTCGGCACCTCCTGGGCCAGCCAGGCATCACCGGTCGCCACCGCGCAGTCGTGGGTGTCGTGGCACAGGTTCGGGGTGATGAACGCGAAGGTCGGAAGGTGGCCGTCGAGGTCGCCAGCCCAGGTGTCGAACGACACGTCGTCGGCCCGGCACGCCGCCCGGTCGCTGCCTGCAGGCCCGACGTAGTAGGCCGCCGGGTTGTGCTTTACGGCGTACTGGCCGCCCGGCGCCAACTGGCATGGCCGGCCCATGCCCTCTTGGTAGCTCCGTTCGGTTCCCCCGGCCGCTCGCACCTGGCGGAACAGGTTGTCGACGGTCAGCGGATGGCTGGCCGGCGAGGCGTCGTCGGTGATGCCCTGGGTGGCGCCCGAGGTCGCAGCGATGTAGTTGGGCAGCGAGGGACTGCCGACGTCGTGATAGGCCGTTGCCGTGGCGCACTGGGCCGCCAGACCGACCTCGTAGGGGGCCGCGGCTCGGTTGCCGAGGATTTGCGGCCAGGTGTGGTTTTCCATCCAGATCCAGATGACGTGCTCGTAGGTCTGGGGGGCCGCGCTCGCCCACCCGCACGGCCCCGCCGGGGCGGCTCTCGTCGTGGTCGTGGTCGTGGCGTTGGTTGGTGCAGCCGTCGGGCCGAACCGGCTCGACGGGGCGCTACATGCCGCCAACGCGAGCAGCAACACCGTGAAGACGCGGGGTTGGCCGGCCGATCGCGTGATCGGCCTGCCAACCCCGCAACCCCCGCCCCTCGCGGTGGAACCTGTCGGCGCTGGCGGCACTGCCTGGGCACCACATGCGAGGGTTCGGTGGTATCCCCCTGTCCAGAGGAACGCACGACGGGTCGAAGACTTGCGGTGTCTTCTTATCGATTTTTCAGGATCCACTCCTCGACCACTTCCCTGAGCACCGGTAGGCCGACCGACCCCGAGCCGAGCACCGAATCGTGGAAGCCCTTGATGTCGAAGCCGGCGCCGAGCGCCGAGCGGGCGGCGTCCCGGAGGCGAAAAATCTCCCGCTGGCCGACCTTGTAGGCCAACGCCTGGCCGGGCATGGCGACGTAGCGGTCCACCTCGACCATGATCTCGTCGCGAGACATCGGTGTATGGGCCGACATGAACTCGATGGCCCGCTCGCGGGACCAGCCCATGGCGTGCAGACCAGAGTCGACGACCAGGCGGCACGACCGCAGCGAGTCGGCGCTCAGCATTCCCAGCCGGTCCAGGTCACCGGGGTAGAGCCCCATCTCGTCCGCCAATCGCTCGGAGTACAAACCCCAGCCCTCGCAGTAGGCGGCGTTGACGAGCGAGAAGCGCCGGAACCGGGGGAGGCTGGTGAGCTCGGAGGCAATCGTCAGCTGCAAATGGTGTCCGGGTATGGCCTCGTGGAAACCGATCGATGCCGCCTCGTAGCGGGCCTTCTCCTCCGGATTATGGGTGTTCACGAAGTACGTTCCGGTTCGCGAACCGTCGGGCGCGGGCGGTACGTAGTAGGCGCCCGGCGAGTCCGGGGCGAGAAAGTCGGGAACCGCTTCGATGGCGCAGGCCGATTGCGGAAGCCGGCCGAACCAGTCCACCATGGCTGACGAAGCCGCCGCCAGGCTCGCTCGGGCCGCGGCCATGATCTCCTCCGGCGCCTGGTAACGCAGGGATTTGTCGTCCCGCAGGCGGACGAACACCTCAGCCGGTTCGGTGATCCCGAACAGCCGGCCCGCGACCGCGGCGTACTCGCCCGGCAGCTTGTCGGTCACTTCGGAGAGGCCGAACCGGTGCACTTCGGCCGGGGTGATGTCAAGCGACGTGTGGTGGCGAACCCAGGTGGCGTACATCGCCTCGCCATCATCGAGCCATCCCAGACCGCAGCGTTCGTCGTCACGGGCGACGGGCAGGAGGTGGTCGCGAAGGATTCCTGCCATGGCCTGGTATGCCGGTCGCACTGCGTCTCGGACCGCCTCATGCAATGCCGAGCGCCAGCGGGCCTCACCCTCCCACTCGGGTGGGCCCTTCAGCTGGGCGAACACGTCGGCGGTGAGCGGCGACGCCAGGTAGCCCTCGATCATGTTCAGCGAACGGTCGATGCAAACCCGCGCCGGGGTGCGACCCGCGGCCACCCCGTCGCGGAATCGTTGTCCTGCCTGCTCGAAGGCCCGGGGGATCTGGCGCAGGCGTTCGACCAGCTTCCAGGCAGACTCCGGGTCGGGCGCCGATACGAGTGATGCCGAGATCAGGAGTCCTACGTGATACCCGGTCATCTGGTCGGACTGCAGCTCCACCAGGCGCTCGTCGATGGCGGCAATGGCGTCGCCCAGCTCCTGGGCAAGCTGGCTGCAAGTCGCCCGGTCCTCGACGTCGAGCCCCGAGCGGTCGATCACCGCCAGCCGCTGCGACAGTTCGGCCCACGTCGTTCGCAGCTGCTGTTCCCCCTCGGCCGAGAGATCCTCGATCCGGTCGTCGTGGCGATGGTCGCCGAGGATGGTCGCCGTGGTCGGATTGGCCTCGAGCAGGGTTTCCCAATAGTCCTCGGCGAGTGCATGTACGTGCTTGTCGGGCATCGGGGTTCGACGGTAGCCGTCGCACACGGGACCAGCCGCGGCGGCTTGGCCGTGGGCACCGCTCAGCGCCCGTTGCTGGGGCAGGATCTTGCCGTGTTGCTCGCCGAGGTCGTTGCCACGTGCTCGTTGGTCGCGTCGACTTCATCGCGGTCGGGGAAGATCGCGGCGCTGGCGGACCTGCTTCGCCGGGTGCCTGCTCCTGAGATCGAGGCGGTTGTCGCGGTTTTGGCAGGGGAGCCTCGGCAGGGGAAGGTCGGCATCGGGTGGGCCACGCTCATGGCGGTCGCGGAGTTGGCGCCGGGGGCGGCGGTGGCGACGTTGACCGTCAGTGACCTGGACTCGGCCGTGAGGGGGTTGCAGGCGGTCGCCGGTAGCGGCTCTGGGGCGACGCGCCATCGGCTCCTTTCCGACCTGCTCGGGCGAGCCACCACCGAGGAGGCATTTTTCATCCGCCGCCTTTTGATGGGTGAACTGCGCCACGGCGCCCTCGAGGGTGTGGTGACCGATGCCGTCGCCCGGGCCGCCTCGGTGCCGGTGGCCGCGGTGCGGCGAGCGGTGATGCTGGCGGGCAACCTGGGCCGGGTCGCGGTGGTGGCATTGTCGCAGGGCGAGGCGGGGCTGGCGGCCATCGGCCTCGTGGTGTTGCGGCCCGTCCAGCCCATGCTGGCGTCGACCGCCGCAAGCGTGGCTGAGGCGGTCACGGGGCTGTCCTCGGTCGAGTGGAAGCTGGACGGGGCTCGAGTTCAAGCGCATCGAGCGGGCGACGAGGTGCGGTTGTTTACCCGCAACCTGAACGACGTGACCGCCCGGCTGGCGGGCGTGGTCGCAATGGTGCGGGAAATGGCGGCGTCGCGATTCGTGCTCGACGGTGAGGTGATCGGGCCCGAGATGTTCCAGGACACGATGAGCCGTTTCAGCGGGGGTGGCCCCGACCTGGCCGTGTGGTGGTTCGACTGCCTGCATCTGGACGGGGAGGACCTCATGGACCGGCCGCTCTTGGAGCGGCGCCGGGCGCTCGAGGCAGTGGCGGGCGAGCGGTGCGTGCCCGTAGTCGTGACCGACGACGCGGCGGTGGCGGGGCGCTTCCTCGAGGACGCGGTCGCAGCCGGCCATGAGGGGGTCATGGTGAAGGTGGCGAACTCCCGCTACGAGGCGGGACGGCGGGGATCGGCATGGAAGAAGGTCAAGCCGGTTCGGACACTGGACCTCGTCGTGCTGGCCGCGGAATGGGGCCACGGCCGGCGCCGGGGATGGTTGTCCAACCTGCACCTCGGGGCGCGTGACCCCCGGGGCGGGTTCGTCATGCTGGGCAAGACGTTCAAGGGTCTGACCGACGAGATGCTGCGCTGGCAGACCGCTCGGCTCCTCGAACTGGAGACGGCGCGTGAGGGGATCGTGGTTCGGGTGCGCCCCGAGTTGGTGGTCGAGATCGCGCTGGACGGAGTCCAAGCGTCCACCCGTTATCCGGGGGGTGTTGCGCTGCGCTTCGCCCGGGTACGTCGTTTCCGGGATGACAAATCGGCGGTCGATATTGACGTCATCGATGTTGTTCGCGCGATGCTGCCAGACGATGTCCGGTAAGCAGCCACGTCGACAGCGACACATAATCGCCGTTGGTGCCGTCACGATGTCGCTGATGGGCGCCGCCATTGTCGCCGCCACGTCAGCGGGCGCCGACCCGCCGCCGCCGCTTCCCTCCCCCCATTTCATGGTTCCGCCAGACGACGTGAACCCCCACGTGATCACCGGCGCCATGTCGTACCACGGTGGCCCGGTCGAGGACGCGCCGGTGGTGGTCGTGGACTTCTGGGGTTGGGGGTCGGACCCGAGCAGCGAGATCCCCTACCTGGTCAACTTCTTGTCTTCTGTCGGCGGGTCCTCATGGCTCTCGACGGTGACGCAGTACGGAGGGGGCAATCCCGCCTCGCTGTACGGGGGTTCGTGGGTCGACCCGGCTCCGATACCGGTCCAGCCAAGCGACGGCCAGTTGCAAGCGGAGGCGGTCAACGCCGCCAACCATTTCGGTCTCGGCACCTCGCAAAACGCCCATGTGATGGTGGCCACGCCGAGTGGCCACTCGCCGGCTGGATTCGGCTCCACCTTCTGCGCCTATCACGGCGCCGTGGCGGCTCGACCGAACATGGCGTACTCGGTCCTTCCCTATATGACCGATGCCAGCGCCAGTTGCAGCGGCCACAGGGTAAATGGGGCCAATGGGGCCCTTGACGGCGTCAGCATCATCGCCGGCCACGAGCTGGCCGAGGTGATCACCGACCCACTTCTCAACGCCTGGTATGACGCCTCGGGTTTCGAGCTCTCCGACAAGTGCGCCGGTACCGGCCTGGCGAATATCACCACCGCGAAGGGAACCTTCGCCGTTCAACCCTTGTGGAGCAACGCCGCCAATGGCTGTGTGTTGTCCTTCCAGCGACCGTCGGTGTGGTCGGGCTGGCAGAACGAGACCAGCGCACCTCCGTTCGGGATCGCCGCCGGTTCGGATCCCGCCGCGGCGTCGTGGTCGGCCAATCGCCTCGACGTGTTCGTCCGTGGCCGTGACAACGCCATCTGGCAAGCCTCGTGGGACGGCGTCGAGTGGGTCTACTGGGCCAACCTCGGGCCGACGATCGTCTCCAGCCCCGCCGCAGTGTCGTGGGCCCCGAACCGCATCGACCTCTTCGGAGTCGGCACCAACGGCTGGGTGTACCACAAGTTCTTCGCCGGTTCGTGGTCCGGCTGGCAGAGCGAGATCCATGCCCCACCGCCCGGGTTGGCGCCCGGTTCGGCTCCCGCGGTCGCGTCGTGGGCCGCCAACCGCCTGGACCTGTTCGTCCGCGGCGCCGACAACGCCATCTGGCACGCCTGGTGGGAGGGCAGCCGCTGGTTGGGATGGGAGAGCCTGGGACCGGCGATCGTTTCCAACCCGGCCGCCGTGTCGTGGGCGTTTGGTCGGATCGACCTGTTCGGTACGGGTAACGACGGCCGGGTGTACCACAAGTTCTTCGCCCGGTCCTGGTCCGGCTGGCAGAGCGAGACCGGCGCCCCGCCCTCGGGTGTCGCCGCTGGTTCGGGGCCGGCGGTGGCGTCGTGGGCCGCCAACCGCCTCGACCTGTTTGCCCGCGGGAGCGACAACGCCATCTGGCATGACTGGTGGAACGGGAGCGGGTGGGCGTTCTGGGAGAACCGCAACCCCACGATCGTTTCGAATCCGGCGGCGGTGTCTTGGGCGACGGACCGCATCGACGTCTTCGGGGTCGGGACCGACGGCCTGTTGTATCACAAGTTCTTCGGCTGACCCTGCCCGGCGCCCATGGGTGTCAAGGCGGCGGCAGCGGCGGGCCACCGCCTCGCTCCTGGCCCCGCTCGTCGGCCGTCCCTCGACGGCGCCGGTGCGCGCGATGCTGCCACCATGTTTCGCCCTCACTCGCGCCCACTTCGCCATCCGATGACCGTGCTGCTGTCGCTCGCCCTGGCCGCCTCGGTAGGGCTCGCGGGATGCAAGGGCGGCTCCGGGTCCCGCTCCGGCTCGGTGGCGCCGACGACCGCCGCCCCGACCGTGCCCGCAACCACGACCACGTCGACGGTGCCACCGACGACGGTGTACCGGCCGAGCGCGCCGCAGCCGTCGCAGGACCAGGCGGGGAGCCACCTGGTGGCGGCCTGGAAGGCGGGCGACCGGGCGGCGGCCCTGACCGATGCCACCCCAGCGGCAGTCGAGGCGGTCTTCGCCCAGCCGTTCCCCGCCGGCGGGGTCCAGGCCCGGGGGTGCTCCAACGCGGTGGCCGGCCCGTCCTCGTGCGTCTATCGGATCTTCGCCACTGGCGGCCTGCTCGAACTCTCGGCGGTGGCCGGGTCGGGCGGCGGCTGGTTGATCAGCGATGCCCGGTTCGTGGGCTGACTATTGGGGACCTCGTGCGGGGTCTCGACCAGGTCCGAGTTTGAATCGGCACAGTCGTTCGAATATGCACAAAACGTTGGGTGTGGCCCCATTGCGATGAGGCCACACCCA
Organism: Acidimicrobiaceae bacterium; assembly: GCA_030838025.1. Lineage (GTDB taxonomy): Bacteria > Actinomycetota > Acidimicrobiia > Acidimicrobiales > Palsa-688 > JALYXV01. Next base: position 611 of record JAUTXM010000029.1, on the reverse strand, counting down.
ACGTATTTCGTTGCTGGTTAACCGAGCCGGCTAGGCGATGCTGTCGCTCAAGGGACGGGCCCCGTCGGTCTTGGCGAACGAATCGGGTACCGGATAGTCGCCGAGGACGAAATGCAGCACCGCGCTGTGCTGCATCTCGACGGGCTGGATACTGGCCGCGATCTTGATGGCGCCCTTGTCCGACAGGGCGTTCTGGATCGCATTCAGGTACGTGGCCGCGGCCGCGTCCTCCAGGACCAAGGCGAACTTGGCCAGGCCAGGAACGTCCTTCACGGCGGCGAATCCCGGTGTGACGACGGCGTCCTTGACGGTCTTGTCGACGCCCGTGATGCCCGTCTTGCCGGCGTTGGTCAAGATGGAGTTCCAGGCACCAGCGTGATCCTTGTGCTGGCTCTGGGCGGTCTGGGCGAAGGTGACAATCGCTGGGGGAACCGTGCCCAACTTGCCCGCGGTGGCGGCATCGATGCCGGCCTGGTACGTCCCGACGGCCAGGTTCTCCAGGCTGGCGGCCAGTGCGGCCACTGCCAGGTCTCCGGTGTACGGGTTGCCCTTGCCGACGCCACTTCCGCCGGCCACGGTGGTGCCGGTTCCGGCCGTCGTGCCGGTCGTGG
>JAUTXM010000474.1 GCA_030838025.1 Acidimicrobiaceae bacterium | reverse complement strand
CGACGGCGAGTGATTCGATGAGCAACGGAATTGTCGCGCCGACGGTAGATGGCGCCAGGTTGCGGCTGGTCAGAACGCCGGCGAGCCACACGAGGAACTCGACGAATATCCGATCGTCGTCAACGAGCAGCGACACCGCCAGGAACTCGAAGATATCCGAGAGGTCTTCACGGGTGCGGGTCATCTGTCGGGCGTCAAGGTCGCTCATCCACGGCCAGGATTCAGCAACTAGCGCCATGGTGTGCTCGACCAGTTCGGGGCGGGCCAGCTCGATCGCCGACCAGGCCTCGGTGTCGGCAAACGGCGTGGCGTAGCTCCCGGGACGGCTGCGGGACCAGGTGGCCAGCTGGCGCTTCGCCCGCGTCATGTTTCGGGCCCAGGCGTCGGCGCCCACCCGAATCGCGGCATGGTCGTCGTGGCCGAACCCTCGGCCGCCGGCCAGGACTGATCCCGGCCCGGTGGGCCGCTTCGACCGATCGCAGGGCAACGGGCAAGTACAGCGGCAGGGAGCAGCTGAGACATACCGCCGCCGGTTGCAACTCCGCCAGGTAGTGCTCCAGGTGGTCGGCGGGCAGGGAGCCCCGAGGAAGCGGACGCCGTAGCCTGCCGTCAGCGGTGGTCAGCGGTGGTCAGCGATGGTCAGCGATGGTCAGCGATGGTCAGCGATGGTCAACGATGGTCAACGACCGTGGACGCCCCGACGCCCTTCCGGTGATCGGCACCACACCCGGTGCCCGCCTCACAAAGGGAGACAAATGCCCATGCCAGCGAACATTCCCATAGCAATCAGCGTGATACCCCTCGACGATCCCGTCGTGGAGCGCCACGGCTTCGGCCCCCAACTCCATGTACGTCGAGGTCGTGATGCTTCCCACGCTCGGACCGACAAGCTGTGGCTGTACCGCAGAGTCGGCGTGATGGTCCTCACCTCCGACCACACCGAGGTGGAGCTGGCCGAGCTCGGACGCGAACTCGGCGTCGGCGCCCGGGTCGGACGAAATAGCCCGGTGGTCAAGGCGCTGCGGCGACTCGGGATGTTTCGGCGTCGCCTCATGGAACGGTCAGACCTAGGATCGCGCCACTCGAGGCATGAAGGCGATGCTCGGGATCAAGAAGATCGACCTCGCCGCCCTCGCTGCGGCCGCCGACCAGGCCTAGCGGCGTCCTCGGACAAGGCTCAGCCAGCGGTGAAGCTGATCGTCTGGTAGTGCGCCCAGGAGCCACCGATCTCGGTGAAGATCGTGGCGTAGATCGCCACGCCCTTGGGGAACACGACGGCTGGGCTGTACAACCGTCCTGTAGGCAGCACGCCTGAATTCACGAGGTTGGCCCCGCCCGGGGTCGTGCTGACGACCAGGTAGTACGCCTGGGCCGTCGGGTACGTCGACCACGTAATCGGGGCCTTGGCGTCGACCACCCGCTGACCGTTCAGGGGGCTGGTGAAAGTCGCTTCCCCGGCCTGGTAGCGGAACCTGATGGATTGGGAGTGGTCCCAACCCCCAGCCCATTTCGTGAACAACGTGGCGTACAGCGTCGTGTTGGCCGGCATCGGCGGCGGGGCGTACGACCCTTGGTTGGCGGGGAGAACGCCGGAGTTGATGAGGTTGGCACTGTCGGGGCTGGTGCCGACGACGAGGTAGTAACCCTGGTCCTGGCTGCTGGTCGTCCACTCGAGCGGTCTGGTGGGGTCGGCGGTGAACGAGCCCGCGACCGGAGACGTGAAGGCCGCTACCTGCGCCATCGCGGTGAAGGTGATCGTCTGGTAACGGTCCCAGTGGCCGTCGACCTGGCTGAACAGCGTGGCATAGATAGCGGCTCCGCTCGGCAGGGCGGGGACGTTGTACGACGATTGGGTGCGCGGCAGAGCTCCCGAGTTGACCAACTCGGCGCCGCCGCGGGTGGTCCCGACCACCAGGTAGAAGGCTTGGACTTGCGGGTCGGTTGACCAGATGAGCGGCCGGGTCGTGTCGACGCTCACCTGGCCATCTGTCGGGTACAAGAACGCGGGCGGTTTGGACCCGGTGGCGTTCAGGGTGATGGTCCGAAAGCCGCGCGGGGTGCTGTCGTTGATCACCAACGACGCCTCGCGAGATCCGTCGCCCTTGGGCGTGAAGGTGAGCGAGATGGAGCACGATGCGCCCGAGGGGATCGGCGCGGTGCACGACGGCGCCTGGAGCTGAAAGTCGCTCCTGTTGGTCCCGGCCGTGGTCGGCGAGATGGAGAGGGGCAGCGCACCGGTGTTGGTGACGGTCACGACCTGGGGCGGAGAGGAAGTGCCCGGCAGCCGGTCGGGAAAGGACATGTACTCCGAAGGGGGCTGTGCTTCGAGGGCGGAATATCCGATCGACGAGCCCAGCCGCAGGCTGACGAACAGAGCCGGACGCCCGCCCTCGCAATGCTGTTCGAGGTCGGCAGCGAAATGGACCAGGAGCCCGTTGCTGTCAAAGGCGATCTCGCGCAGAGCGAAGCGGCCATAGACGGTGTTGCAACCGCGACCGTCTCCCTCGATGTCGATGCCAGGATGACCGGCCGCTCGAAACGCGGTCCGCTGGGCGTCGTCATATTCGCCCACCGCAAGGGTCTGCCCGGTGGGCGCGGCGATGGTCGCGACATACGAGTGGGCGCCGGCATCGACGTTGAAGCTCACCGAACCGGCGCCGCTTCCGCCGGCGGAGAACTTCGAATTGAACTGGTTCCACGTGAACTGCTGGCCCGCGCCCACCCATTCGCCCGGCTCGCTGTCGAGGGTGAACGCAGCGTTGCCCGCGATCCCTACATCGGCGACCGGCACGGCCACCGACGACGGGTTCGACGCAACGTTGATGGTCGAGTGCCGAAGCCCGACAGCGCGAGGCGTCACCGTCACGGTGACCGTGCACGTGCCGTGCGGGCCCAGCGTCGACGGGCAGTCGTCGCCAACGATCGCGAGGTCGTCAGCCCCCACGCCGCCGACGGTCACGGCGCCCACGGCAACCGCCGAGTCGCCCGGGTTGGTCACCCACAACGGCACACTCGGTGTGGCGACGCCGACGTACTGGGCCGGGTACACGATGGCCGAAGCCTTGATAGTCAGCGGGCCCGTGTTGGTCTCGTTGTACCGCAACTCGCCGAACTGTGCGGTCCCGCCCTGGCACCGCTGGTCAAACGCGATGGCCAACCGGCTGACGCCGCCGCTGACGCCGCCGCTGCCACCGTCGAAGGCGATGTCTTCGACCGTGAACTCGCCGCTGTCGATGTTGCAGCCGAAGCCGTCGCCTGAGATGTCGATCCCGGGATGGCCCTCGCCGCGGAAGGAAGCTCGTTGCGCGTCCACGTAGTCGCCGGGCGACAACGGCGCGCCCTTGATGGGAGCGAAGTTGAGGGCGTACCGGGGGAAGCCCCCGTCCATCACCCACACCGTGACGCCGTTGGAGGTCCCCGACGCCGAGATGGCGACAGTGGGCGACGGCTCAAACAGGTGCTGGGAACTCTGGCCCAGGTAGCTGCCCGGCGCGCTGTACAGCGCGACCCACGAGGCCGGCGCACCCACAACAGCCGCGCCCACCGGTGCCACCGCAACGAAACGGACCGCCGTGATGACGGCGCAGCACATCAGCGCCCGCCACCGCACCTTGCGCATCGTCCGCACTATCCGGCGCTAAAGGTGATCGTCTGGTAGTTGCTCCACGACCCGGCGACCTTGGTGAAGACGGTGGCGTAGAGCTTCACGCCCTTCGGAAGCGGAACGCCCGGGAAATACCACTGGGTCGCAGGCAGCACGCCCGAGTTGATCAAGTTGGCTCCCCCCGGCGTCGTGCTCACGACGAGGCAATACGCCTGTGCCTGTGGGACGGTCGACCACGTGTAGGGGGCGGTCGCGTCGACCACCCGTCTCCCGTTCAGCGGGCTGGTGAAGGTCGCCTGGCCGGATTGGATCACGAAGCGCACGATCTGTGAGCTCGGCTGCCAGAACCCGACCCAGCTCGTGTCGATCGTGGCGTACAAGGTCGTGTTGGCCGGCAACGGCGGTGCTTTGTACGACGATTGGCTTGCCGGGAGCGGACCGCTGTCGAGCAGGTCGGACCCGCCCAGCTGAGTGCCGATCCGCAGGCGATACCCGAGCGCCTGGCGGTTGGCGCTCCACGTGATCAACCTGGTCGGATCGACATTCAGCATGTCCGCCAGCGGGTAGGTGAAGCGAGCGGCCGTGGCAAAGGTGGTGAAGGAGATCGTCTGATAGAAGTCCCAGTGGCCGCGCGCCCTGGTGAACAGCGTGGCGTAGATGGGAACGGTCTGGGGCATGCCGGGCATGTCGTAGG
>JAUTXM010000457.1 GCA_030838025.1 Acidimicrobiaceae bacterium | reverse complement strand
AATCGGTGAAGCGCGTCTACGACCTGGCAGACGCCCGCAGGCAGCGCTTGGACGCCAACAGCAATCAGTTGCCGATCGTCTTGTGGATCGTCTTGCTGGCGGGCGGCGTGATCACCATCGGCTTCACCTACTTCTTCGGGGTCTCCCACTTCGCCTCCCACGTGCTCATGGTGGCGGCGTTGGCGTCGATGATCGCGTTGACCATCTACCTGGTCCTCTCCCTCGACCTTCCTTTTTCCGGTGACCTCAGGGTGAGTCCCCACGCCATGGAACAAGCGCTACGCGAGCTGGCCCACCTCTGACGCCTCGAAATCAGCCGGGACCGTCGGGGTTGGTTCGCAGGGACCGTTCCTCCTGGCGGCGGACCTGAATCTGGCCCGCCACCACCTTGGTCTCGTAAACCGGTTGGCCGACGGTCGCGGGTCCGGCCACGACCTCCCCGGTGCGAAGGTCGAACCGGCTGCCGTGCCACGGACAGGTCACGCAGCCGTCCTCGACCGTTCCATCCGACAGGGGCGCCCCCCGATGGCTGCACCGGTTCTCGAGGGCCCAGATCTGGGCACCCTGACCCACGAGCAGCAGGCGAGCATTGCCGGCCGTCACCGCCAGGGCGCCCTCGTCGGGGAGGTCGTCGATGGCCGCGACCGTCGTCCAATCGTCGGGCCCGCTGTGGAAGGCATTGGTGTCCACCCCGACACCCTGGGCGTAAATCAGGTGGCCACCCAGATACCCCGCACCGGTCGCCACCGCCATGCCCGCCAGGGCCAGCACGGCACCCGCCGTCCCGGCTCCGCCCGCGGCCTCGGCCCGCCGGCGGGACCACCACGATGCGCTGTAGAGGGCCAACGCCACGGTGTTCAGCGTGGCGTGGGCGACACCGACGCGCTGTTCGCTGCCGCCGGTGTCGGACCAGTCGGCCAGGCCGCTCAGCGCCGATGGCACTGCCGCCACCACCCCGAGGCCGATCAGGCGTCGGGCCGCGGTGGTAGACCGACCGACCGCCACGTCGATCAACGAGGCGCTGGTCCACGACCCGATGGGCACCATGACCAACACGGGGTGGAGGGGATGGCCGAGCCACGTCCCGGTCAGGGCGTTCTTGACCGGGCCTGCCGGGAGCAGGCGCTGAACCACGCCGTTCAGGGGTTGGCCGACGCAGTCGATGTCACGCTGGGCTTCGAGCCAGTCGGTCAATCGGGTGAGTCTCATGCTGGCGGCTCAAGTCGAACGAGCGTGTCCGCGAATCCCGCCGGGCTGCGCCCGTGGCGGCGGCCGCTGGTCGTGACCGGCGTCATCGGTGTGGCCACCCGGCGCCGCCCCGACGCCCCGAGGGCGTCCCAGAGCGCGTGGTCCTCGGCCGTGACCAGCGCCGGGAAGCCGCCCGCGCCGATGTACGCCGCCATCGAAACCCCCAGGTTGGTCCCGTGCACATGCGGATGGCCGAAATCGACGCCGCCGTCGGGACGGTAGAGGGCGTCGAACCGCTCGCGCGCCCAGGCCGGGTGTTCGTCCCAGGAGTCGACCTCGACGGTCCCCGCGCACGCCTCGGCGCCCTGGCGGCGCAGCTCCAGATGGTGGGCCAGCCAGTCCGCGGGCACGACGCTGTCGGCGTCGGTCGTGGCGATCCACACCGCCTCGGGGTCGACCGTCCCGAACCGGAAGAAGGCCTGGGTGACTCCAAACGCCCGGGCGAGGCCCACGTTGCGGACCGCCACCGCCACCAAGCTGGCCGTCAGCGCGCCGCCTCGCTCCCACGCCGGTTGGGCGGGCGCGGCCAAGGCCGCCTCGGCCTGCTGGGCGGTCGCGTCCCGGCAGTCGTCGAGCACCAGGGCCAGGTGGACCGCGACACCGCACAGATCCCGATGGGCGGCCGCTCGACGGATCCCGGTGACGCACGACCCGATGAGCTCCTGCTCGTTGTGGGCGGGCACGACGACCGCCACGATCTCGGTCGGGGGGAACTCCGCCGGCCGCGGTTGGACGGCCGCGCTCACCGGGCGCCCCGGTCGTAGACGTCAAGGCGGAACTGGACCTCGCAGTAGCCCCCCCGATGCTCGAACCCCGGGTGCGCGCCGATCGCCCGGTGGACGCCGTCACCGCTGAGGGGGTAATCGGTCTCCCCCCGCCAGTGAACCGCGACCAACGTCGCCCCCGCCACCGTGGTCTCCGCCGCCCGGTCGAGCAGCCGACCCAGATCGGTGGCGTCGAAGTAGTAACCGAGCTCGCTCAGGACGACCAGATCCCACGGTCCGTCGGGCCACTCCTGGGGGAGGAGGAGCTTGGCGACGTCCACATTGGGTTGTCCGGCGACCCGGCGGCGGGCCTGGTCGAGCGCCGCGTCGACGCCGTCGGCGGCCAGCAGGTAGTCACAACGGGTGGCCAGGTCGGCCGTCAAGACACCGATCGAGCACCCGGGCTCGAATGCCCGCCGGTAGTGGCGATGCGGCAGCGAGGCCAGCGTGAGTGCGTACTTTCGGGCTTCGTACCACCGTGACGAGAAACCCCACGGATCAGCGTCGGCTGCATACCGCTGCTCGAAATGTTCGATGGGAATACTGCTCACGCCAGGAACACCTCGTGCGGCCGATCAAAGCGAACCAGGATGTCCGGCGGGAGGATCGCCTCGTCGCCCGGTCGACTGCTCAGCGGCAAGGTCTGGGACCGGAATGCCCTGATGGCCCACCGTTTCCTGGTCAGCTCGATGCGGGTCAACGGCAGGCAGCGGGCACGGAACCATGGCACTCTCGGATCGCTCGGAACTGCCCA
>JAUTXM010000451.1 GCA_030838025.1 Acidimicrobiaceae bacterium | reverse complement strand
TGATGATCCCCGCCTGGAGACCCGCGACCGCGGTCACCAGCTTGAAGGTCGAGCCCGGGGCGTAGAGCCCCTGGATGGTCCGGTCGTTCAGGGGGTGTCCGGGATCGTTCAGGTACTGGGCGAACTTGGCCTGGCTGATCCCGCCGACGAAGTCCTCGGGGTTGTAGGTGGGGTTGCTGACGAGCGACAGCACCTCGCCGTCCTGGGGGTTGAGGACGACGACCGCACCGCCGGGGGCGGGGTAGTTCCTGCCCGTCCCCTTGTCGATGTTGAACTTGGCCGCGGCCAGCCCCTGGGCCAGTGACTCCTCGGCCAGCTTCTGGACGTTGATGTCGATCGACAGCCACACGTCGTGTCCCTGCACCGGTGCTTGGGCCGCCACCCGGTCGAGCACCCGTCCCTTGGAGTCGACCTGCAGCTTGGTCACGCCGGGGCGCCCTCGCAACGCGTCCTCGTATGCCGCCTCGACCCCGGTCTTACCGATCTGGTCGTCGGCCTGGTAGCCCTGGCGCTTGCGGTTCGGGGTCAGCTCCTGGCCGCTGATCTGGCTGACATAGCCGAGGATGTTGGCGGCCACCGACCCGTAGGGATAGGACCGTACGGCGACCGCCTGGGCCTCCACCCCCGGGAACTCGGATTGGTGCTCGCGGAGGTAGATCACCACGGCCGGCTGCACATTGACGGCCAGCGGTACCGGCACATAGGGGCTGTACCGGGGGTCTTTGACCTTTTGCAGCAGATCGTCGTTGGAGACATTGAGCAACAGCGACAGGCGGCTGATCACCTCCGGTTCCGCCTTGGCCGTGACCCGGCTGATGGTGACGACTTCCGATACCGAATTGTCGACCAGCACCTTGCCGTTGCGGTCCAGAATGCGGCCCCGGGCGGCAGGCGTATAGACGAGGCGGACCGAGTTGTCCTGCGCCGCCGCCTGGGCCTTGGGCTCGTTGATGACCTGGAGAAACCACAACCGGGCGAAGAGAGACGCGAACAGGCACACGATCACGACAGCCAAGACGGTGAGACGGACCTGGGCCGAGGGCGCCTCGGAGTGCGTGCTCATCGGGCCAACCCCGACCGACCCGACCGATCCGACCGACCCAACCCACCTCGACCGGAGCCGCCCCGGCCAGACCCCCCGCGGCCGGTGCGGATGTGCCCCGGGCGCGCCGCCAGCCGCAACGAGTGGCGAGCCGCGGTCGACGAGATCTCACTTCCCGCCTGGCCGGCGCGCTGCGAGCCAAACGACGCACCCATCGAACCGGGCGAACCCTGTGACGCGGACGCCGCCCACCCGACGACCCGGCAGACGGGGGCGGCAATAACGGCGTTCATCACACCGACGAGCAGGGCGGTCTTCACGATGTCGACGGGCCCGATGTCTGTCAGCTGGGACTGGCCGATCATGGCACCGGTCAGGACGAAGATGATCACGCCGGCGGTGCTGGCGACCAACGCCGTTGCCGGTGCCAGCAGCCAACCCTCTTGGAGGACGGTGCGGCGCACCGACCCGACGGCGTAGCCGACCACGCTGAACGCCAGCGCCGACAAGCCGAGCGGCGTGGTGACGAGGAACAGGTCGGCCAGCAACCCGGCCGCGAAACCAACCTGGCCACCCAGCTCGGGGCCGCCGACCAACCCCGCGCACACGGTGCACAGGAGGAGGAGATCGGCGCACACGCCGAGGATCCGCAGGTCGGGAACCACCGTCGTCTGCAGGACCAGCGCCAGCACCAGCAACCCGCCGAGGCGGAGGCGAGCCGTGAGCGCAGGACTCATCGGCCTCGGGGGAGGCGCGGCGGCCGCTGCTGGGTCACGACTGCGGCGACCATTGCAATACCCGGACGTACTCCAGCCGCGCCAGGTCGGCGGTCGGGACGATCGTCACGTCTTGCTGCAACTGGCCGGGTGCTGTCTTGACCGACCGCACGGTGGCGACGGGGATGTCCTTGGGGTACTGCTCCAGGTTGAGCCCACTCGTCACCAGCTTGTCGCCCGTCTTGATCTGAGTGGTGGCATCCACCAACTCCAGGTTCAAGGGGTTTGCCCGACCGGTACCGTCGGCCACGAACACCGAGCCGTTGGTCGTCAGCCGCACTCCCACACTGAAGGTGGGATCGGTCAGCAGCAACACCGTCGATCGCTCGGACGACACCTGGGCCACCCGGCCGACCAGTCCTCCGCCGGTGACGACCGGCATGTTGACCGCGATCCCGGCGTTGGTGCCCCGGTTGATCTGGATCGACACCTCGAAGTTGGACGACGTCGTGTCCACCACCTGGGCGGTGACGGTGGGGATGTTGCCCACGAAATCCAGGTGCGCCTGTTCCGAGAGGATCTTCAGCTCCCGCTGGGCGTCCGACGCGCCCAGGGCCTGACCCCTCGCCTGGGCCAGCTGGTCACGAAGCTGGGCATTTTCCCGCTTGAGCGATCCGTAGTGGAACGCACCGGTGAAGAAGTCGCCGATCGGTCGCAGCACCGAGTGCGTCGCCGACTGGACCGGGGCGAACACGTCGTGCGCCCGGCCCCGGATCGAGCCGGTCAGGCCGCCCCCGTTGGCCCGGGTGTCGACCGTTACCAGCGTGATGGCCGTGAGGACCAGGAGGAGGAGTATGAATCGCGGTCGTGCGCTCCGGCGGTAGGCAGCCACGGAGAATCAGCGGTGTGACGGAATCAGTGGCCTTGCGAGGAGATCAGGACCTGCTTCAAGGCCTCGAACTCCTCCAGGCACTGGCCGCTCCCAATGGCGACCGACAGCAAGGGGTTGTTGGCGATGATGATCGGCATCCCGGTCTCCGCCGACAGGCGGGCGTCGAGGCCGTGCAACAATGCGCCTCCGCCGGTCAACACGATGCCCTGCTCCATAATGTCGGCGGCCAACTCGGGCGGCGTCTTGTCGAGGGTGATCTTCACGGCGTCCACGATGGCCGATACCGGCTCCTCGATGGCCTCGCGGATCTCCTCGGTCGTGGTCACGATGGTCTTGGGGAGGCCGGTAATGAGGTCCCGGCCCCGGATCTCGGCGTGCAGCTCGGACTCGAGCGGGCAGGCGGAGCCGAGAGCGATCTTGATCTCCTCGGCCGTGCGCTCGCCGAGCGCCAGGCTGTATTCCTTCTTGATGTAGTTGACGATGGCTTCGTCGAGCTCGTCGCCCCCGGTCCGCACCGACTGCGAGACCACGATCCCGCCGAGCGAGATGACGGCCACTTCCGTGGTGCCACCGCCGATGTCGACCACCATGTTGCCGGCCGGCTCGTGC
>JAUTXM010000421.1 GCA_030838025.1 Acidimicrobiaceae bacterium | reverse complement strand
ATCGGCGCCCCGAGCCATGCGTCGCTGGCCATGGAACTGGGCGCCGACGCCGTGCTGATCAACACGGCGATCGGTACGGCTCGCGATCCCCGAGCGATGGGTCGGGCATTTGCCCTGGCGGTGGAGGCGGGCCGGGTGGCCTTCGAGGCCGGGCTCCCCGTCCCGGCGAGCATGGCGTCAGCGTCGTCGCCGCTGACGGGTTTCCTCGGCTGATGGCGATTCAATCGGTTCCTCTGGTCCTCGACAGCCGCCCCGACGCCGCCCCTGCGGGTACCGCGGCCGCCGACGTGGTCGGCACCGACATCGCGGGCTTGCGGGCGCTGGCGGGCGCCGTAGGGCCCGCGGGTCTCGCTGAGGTCGAGCGGGTGCTCGGACGCCGGGTCGACACCCGCTCCGCCGCCTTGGCGGACTTCGCCGTCCTTTTGTCACCGGCCGCCGGGGGCCGCCTCGAGGAGCTGGCGCAGCTGGCGCACGCCACGACCATCCGCCGCTTCGGTCCGACGGTGCGCCTCTACGCCCCCCTGTACCTCTCCAACGAATGCGTGTCGGTGTGCACGTACTGCGGTTTCTCGGCCGGCAACGACATCCGGCGCCGGACGCTCTCGGTCGACGAGGTCGTGGCTGAGGCGGCGGTCCTTCGGGCGCAGGGCTTCCGCCACCTGTTGCTGGTGGCCGGTGAACACGCCCGGGTCGTGAGCAAGAACTACCTGGTGGAGTGCGTGGAGGCCCTGGCCCACACGGTCCCCCAGCTCTCGGCCGAGGTCCAGGTCTGGGACACCGAGACCTACCGGCGGCTCGTCCGGGCGGGATGCGACGGACTCACGGTCTTCCAGGAGACCTACGACCCCTCCACGTATGCCGCCGTGCACCTGAAGGGCAAGAAGCGCAACTACGTCTGGCGGCTGGCGGCCCCCGATCGCGGCGCCGAGGCAGGGATGCGCCGGCTCGGCATCGGCGCCCTGCTCGGCCTGCACCGCGACTGGCGGACCGACGCCATCGCCCTTGCGGCCCACGCCCGGGCTCTGACGAAGCGGTGGTGGCGTTGCGAAGTCACCATTGCCCTTCCCCGCCTTCGTCCCGCCGCGGGCGGCTTCCAGCCGGCCGATCCGATCACCGACGCCGAGTTCGTGCAGCTGTTGTGCGCCCTTCGCATCGCCCTGCCCGACGTCGGGATCAACCTGTCCACCCGGGAATCGCCGAACCTGCGCGACGCCTTGGTCCGCCTTGGTGTGACGACCATGTCGGCCGGATCCCACACCGAGCCTGGCGGCTACGCGTCGGTCAGCGACGCCGAGCCCCAATTCGAGATCGCCGATACCCGGTCCCCCAACGAGATCGCCTCGGTCCTGCGAGCGGCCGGTTACGACGCCGTCTGGAAGGACTGGCAACGCACGTAACGGCCTACTTCGGGACGACGAGCAGCTGGGGCCCGAGGTCGATTCCGACCACCCGGAGCGGTTGCGATCGAGTGTCGCCCACCCGCCACGTGGCGATGAGTGGCGGTTGACCGAACTGGCCGCCGCTCAGCCAGAACAACCGCGTTCCGTCGGTGGTCCAAGCAACGGCGTCGACTGCCAGGGTGGTCTGCACCGGAACGGTGGTCACCCGACCTGACCCCAAGTCGATCAGGCTGAACGGGTACGCCCCATCGTCGGCGGTGGTCGGTGCACCGGCGACGGCGAGGGTTCGACCGTCGGGGCTGAAGGCGACGACCGGTCCGAAGCCCTGTGGGGTCTGCGATTGCGTCGGCGGAGACAACACCTGCCGGTCCTTGCACGTCGTGGCGTCGGTCACATGCAGTTGCGGGACCGTGTCGACCCACACCACGAGGTCGCCTTGGGTGGCGAGTAGATACGCGAGCGAGTGGGCGCCCAACGCCCTCGGGCTGGGCGGGACCGGGCCACCGAGCGTGCACGACACTCGGCGTGTCGTCCGATCCCAGATCTGGCTCAGGGGTTGGTCCGGTGGTGACACGATGAACGCCTTCGACGTGGCCTCGATTGCCTGCCCGGGCACGCTGATCGGGCCGATGAGCCTGCGACCGGAGCCGTCGACCTCGGTGACCGCCAGGTTGGTCGGATCCTCCACCCAGATGGCGTCAGGCGCCGCGGCAGGGAACAGATTGTCACCGGTCGCCAGGTAGCGGGGCGCTCCGGAACCATCCGGTGCGACCGCCCAGATCTTTCCGTTGGAGAGGTAGGCCAGGTACCCCTGGCGGGCGACCACGGCGCCGTCGGTCACGATCCCGTCGACCGGCCTGCTGCGGCTGGCATCGATGTCGAGGAGCAACAGTTGACTGCCCGACACGTCGAGCAGCGAGATCCCGAGGGGGTGGTCGAACCAGCGGGCCAACCCCGCCAAGGCGGCGTTGGCCGACGCATAGGGGGCGGCTTGATGACTCGCTTCGGGCTGCGTTTCACCCCAATGGGTCCGGGCGGCGCGGAGCGCATGATCGACCCGGATCGTGTCGCCCGCGGTCTGATCGTCGGCATTCTGGGGGACCGAACCATCGGCGGGATGCTCATACCACGCCGCGACCTGGGCCAGGAGGTCGCCGCGATGGGAGAGGGCCGTGACCAGGTCGGAACGGACGGCGGTCAAGCCCGGGTCGACCAGGAGGGCTGTGCCCAACCGGCTGCGGCTGCTGCGGAATCGCTGCACCTCTTCGCGGTACAGCGACGCCACCGCGGTGTTGATCCGAGTCTCGTCGGCGACCAAGGAGTAGCCCTTCAAACGCTGCTCGGCGGTGGTCCGCTCGGTGTCGTCGGCCAGGGAGCGGGCCCATTGGCGCTCCAGCCACCGCAGCTCGCTGCGGCCCAGGCGGGCTCGGACAGGGACCGCGACGACGACTGCCACGATCACCGCGGCCAGGACCAGAACCGGCCACCGCCGGCGAGGGCCGCGCCGGGCGGCGGGTGCCGTGGTGGGCGCGATGCCGGGGCCGACCGGTTCGCCGCCGCCATCGCCAAGGGGAGTCAGGACCTCCAACTCACCGGGGCGAGGTGACACCTCGCGAAGTGTATGGCTGCTTACTTCTTCTTCTTGCCCTTGCCACCATGGGCGGGGGCGGTCGTTCGAGCGGCCGGTGCGGACGCCACGGTGGCCTGCGTCGGCGTGGCGGCGACGGTGGTGGGGCCGGCGGCGGGCGGGGCAACCGAGGTCGTGGGGACCGTGACCGGATTGGCCGGTGCGCTGCGATGACTGCCGGCGAACAGAACGGCAAGGGAGATGACCAGGACCAGTGCCGCCACGGAGGCCGCGGCCACGACGCGGCGACTCATCCAGGCGGCCCGCCCCCGGCGACGAGGATGACGAGGATGACGAGGATATTGGCTGGCGGCGATCATGACTTGAGTCGCCGCCGGCGGCGGCACCGCGCTCACGACCGTCTCAGCTCCAGCAGCCGTGGCTCCAGCAGCCGTGGCGCCCGCCGCGGCCGCCGCACGGAGCGCCCCGGCCATCTCGGTCGCACTGGCGAAACGGGCCGCGGGGTCTCGGGCCAGGGCGCGGGTGACGACGGCGTCAACGGACGGCGGAATGTCAGGGCGTCGCTCGCGGAGCGCCACGGGCTCCGAAGCCGCCAATGCCGGCAGCGGCACCCCCGATTCGAAGGGCGAGTGGCCGGACAGGGCCTGATAGAGCACCACCCCGACCCCGTAGATATCGCTGGCCACCGTCGCCGGGCGGCCCGCCAACCGCTCCGGAGGCAGATAGGCCGGCGTTCCGACCACGAGGCCCGTCGCCGTCAGACCAGGATCGTCCGTGACTTCGATGGACTTGGCAATGCCGAAATCGCCCAACTTCCAGATCCCAGGTCCGGCGACGAGCACGTTGCGGGGTTTGATGTCCCGATGCAGCATCCCGCTGCGATGGGCGGACGCCAAGGCGTCGAGCAGCTGGAGACCAAGCTCGGTGGCCTCCTCGAAACCGAGCGGTCCGTCGGCCAGCACATCGCCCAGCGTCGTTCCGGGCAGGCGCTCCATCACCAGGAACGGCACGCCCGCCTCCACGCCGAAATCGAAGACCGCGACGATGTTGGGGTGCGCCAGCCGAGCCGCCATCTTCGCTTCGTGTTCGAAGCGCTTGCGGACCCCAGGCTGATGGGCCATTTCAGGCCGTAGCAGCTTGATGGCAACCTCGCGCCGGAGCCGCCGGTCTCGTCCGGCTCGGACCTCGCCTACCCCGCCCTGGCCGAGGGCTTCGCCTAGTTGATAGCGCCCGCCCAGCAGTCGAGAGCCGTCGGGTCGCTCGCGATCAGAGAGGACGCCGGAAGCCACGTCGTGCCATGGGCCGAGCGGCCGGACGGCGCCAGCTGGCGCCGAGGCCGTCGACCAGCTGATCGCCGGCGAATGCTGCCAGACCGAGAGCAACGAAACCCATCTCGTTCACGTTGACGCTGGCCGAGAAGGCCGAGAGCGCAGCAATGAGGAACAGCACCACCGCAACGATGACAAGGGGCCGCATGACTTGCTTATCCCCCGGCGAAGCTGTTTTCACGCTCCCGCCAGGAAACGAAGCGGCCCGCCCGATTCCTGCCCGGTCGGAGCCGCAGCACAGCGCGTGTAGACAGTTCTCATGGAGCCATCGACGCCGGCCTCGAATCTTCTGAGCGACGCCGACCTGCTTCAACTCGACCGATGGTGGCGGGCGGCCAACTACCTCTCGGTGGGGCAGATCTACCTGATGGCCAACCCGCTGCTTGACGAGCCACTGCGGCCCGAGCACGTGAAACCCCGACTGCTCGGTCATTGGGGCACCACGCCAGGCCTCAATTTCTTGTGGGCCCATCTGTGCCGAGTCATCGACCGCCACGACCTGAGGATGCTGTTCGTGTGTGGGCCGGGCCACGGCGGTCCGGCCATGGTGGCCAGCACCTGGCTGGAAGGCTCCTACAGCGAGGTGTACCCCGCGGTGCCTCGCGACGGAGCAGGCATGGCGAGGCTGTTCCGCCAGTTCTCGTTCCCGGGCGGCATTCCCAGTCACGCCTCCCCGGACACACCGGGATCGATCCACGAGGGCGGCGAGCTCGGCTACTCGTTGGCGCATGCCTATGGGGCGGCGTTCGACAACCCGGACCTCGTCGTGGCCTGCGTCATCGGCGACGGGGAGGCCGAAACCGGCCCGCTGGCCGCGGCGTGGCATTCCAACAAGTTTCTCGACCCGGTCCACGACGGCGCCGTAATTCCGATTCTGCACTTGAACGGCTACAAGATCGCCAACCCGAGTGTCCTCAGCCGCATCGGGCGCGACGAGTTGTGCCGGCTGCTCGAAGGGTACGGGTACCGGCCCTACGTGGTCGAAGGTCACGACCCCGCCGCGGTCCACCACCAACTGGCCGCCGCCCTCCATGAGATCGTGTCCGAGATTCGCGCCATCCAGCTGCACGCCCGGGCGGACCCCGACGCGGCGGGTCGCGCCAGACCCCGATGGCCGGCGCTCATCTTCGCCACCCCCAAGGGATGGACCGGGCCGGCCACCGTCGACGGGGTGGCCATGGAAGGCACCTGGCGAGCCCATCAGGTTCCCTTGGCCGAGGTGCGGACCAACCCCGCCCATCTGGCCCAACTCGAGCTGTGGCTGCGCAGTTACCACCCCGAGGAGTTGTTCGACCCTGAGGGACGGCCCATGGACGACATCGTGGCGTTGGCTCCGGCCGATGATCGACGCATGGGCCTGGTCCCCCAAGCCAACGGAGGGGTGATCCTCCATGAGCTGGACCTGCCCGACGTCGCCGCGCACGCGGTCGTCGTCGCCGCACGCGGGGCACCAGAGTCCGAGGCCACCCGGGTGCTGGGGGGATGGCTGCGCGACGTGATGGCCGCCAGCGTCGCCGCCCGTAATTTCCGGCTGTTCGGCCCCGACGAGACGGCCTCCAACCGTCTCGACGCGGTGTTGGAGGTGACCGCCAAAGCCTGGCAGGCGGAAATCCTCCCGTCCGACCTCAACTTGGCCCCCGGCGGACGGGTCATGGAGATCCTGTCGGAGCACACCTGTCAGGGCTGGCTGGAGGGCTACTTACTGAGCGGCCGCCACGGGCTGTTCAACTGCTACGAGGCGTTCACCCACATCGTCGATTCCATGTTCAACCAGCACGCCAAATGGCTGGAGGCCAGCGCCAGGCTGCCCTGGCGGCGACCGGTTGCGTCACTCAACTACCTGCTCTCATCGCACGTCTGGCGACAGGATCACAACGGCTTCTCCCACCAGGACCCCGGCTTCATCGACCACGTGATCAACAAGGCGCCCAGCGTGGTTCGGGTGTACCTCCCCCCCGACGCCAACTGCCTGCTCTCCGTCGCCGACCACTGCCTGCGCAGCCGCAACTACGTCAACGTGATCGTCGCCGGAAAACAGCCCGCCCCGACCTGGCTCAGCCTGGAGGAGGCGGTACTCCACTGCGCTCGAGGTGTCGGGATGTGGGAATGGGCCTCGAGCAGCCCCGACGACGAACCCGACGTGGTCCTGGCGTGCTGCGGCGACGTCCCTACCCTCGAAACGTTGGCCGCGGTCGACCTCCTCCGGTGCCGGCTACCCGACCTCAACGTCCGAGTCGTCAACGTCGTCGACCTGATGCGGCTCCCGCCTGACACCGAACATCCCCACGGTCTGTCCGACCGCGAGTTCGACACCATCTTCACCGCCGACAAGCCGGTCATCTTCGCCCATCACGGCTACCCCACCCTCATCCACCGCCTCGCCTACCGGCGGACCAATCACGCCAACATCCACGTGCGGGGCTACAACGAGCAGGGGACCACCACCACGCCATTCGACATGGTCATGCTCAACGACTTGGACCGCTTCCATCTGGTCATGGACGTGATCGACCGTGTCAGCGCGCTTGGTTCTCGGGCGGCCACGATCCGCCAGGAGATGGTCGACCTGCGGGCAACGGCGCGGGCGTGGACCCGTTCCCATGGCGAGGATCTGCCCCAGGTCCGGGATTGGGCGTGGCCGGGGTGATGGGCACCCTGGTCGCCTGATGGGCGTGTGATGGGCACCCTGGTCGTCAACGCCGGTTCGAGCAATGTCAAGCTGAGCGTGGTAGACGGCGCCGGGCACCGGGTCACAGCGTCGACCTTCGACCGCCACGGCGCCCACCTCGATGCCGAAACCCTCGTCCGTGTGGTCGAAGGGTTTGGTCCGATCGATGCTGTTGGTCACCGCATCGTGCACGGCGGCACCGACTTTTCCGAGCCGGTGCTGGTCACCCCAGATGTCGTCGCCCGCCTCGATGCGCTCACACCGCTCGCCCCGCTTCACCAGCCGGCCGGGCTGGCGGGCATCCGCGCCGCGGTCGAGGCATTCCCTGGTATCGCCAACGTGGCCTGTTTCGACACCGCGTTTCATGCCACCATGCCCGCCGCCGCCGCCACCTACGCCCTGCCAGCGGCGTGGCGGCACCGGTTCGGTTTGCGGCGCTATGGCTTCCATGGCCTGTCCCACGCCTGGGCGTCGCGCCGGGCAGCCGCCATCCTCGACCGGCCGCTGCCGGAGTTGCGCATGGTGACCTGCCACCTCGGCGCCGGTGCGTCGCTGTGTGCCGTCGGAGGCGGCCGGTCGCAGGACACCACGATGGGGTTTACGCCCATGGAAGGCCTCGTCATGGCGACGCGCTCCGGCAGCGTCGACCCGGGCCTGGTGCTGTGGCTCATCAGGCAGGCCAACCTGAGCGCCGACGACGTCGCCGACGGTCTAGAACATCAGTCCGGCCTGGCTGGCCTGTCAGCCGCCGGCGGCGACATCCGTGAGGTCATGACGGCGGCCGCGGGCGGCGGCCAAGACTCCGTGCTGGCCCTCGAGGTGTGGTGCCACCGGCTGTGCCGTGAGATCGGCGCCATGGCCGCGGCCCTGGGCGGGACCGACGCACTGGTCTTCACCGGGGGAATCGGCGAGCACGCACCGGAGCTTCGGGCCAGGGCTGCCTCGCGGCTCGGCTTCCTGGGCGTTGCCATTGACGCGGACCGAAACGCCACCGCACATGGCGACGCCGATGTCAGCGCCCCGGGCGCGATTTGCGCCACCGTGGTCGTCACTGCCGCCGAGGACCTGGAGATCGCCAGGCAGGTTGGCGACCTGCTTGGCACGAGCGCCACGGAGGTTACTTAGCGCCGGTTCATCGGGCTCTCAACACCGTGGTTTTCGTGCCGTGCCGGCCCCGACCGGCCTAGGCGATGGCCTAGGCGGCCGATCGATTGGCAGTTCTGCCGGCTTTGTCAGTTCTCCCGGACCTGAGACGGCAGAACTGCCAGAGTCCGCCAAACTGACAATCGTTCGGGTCATCGCGACCCAGCGCACGCCGACGACCTTGTCGGGAACCGTTGGTTGCCGAGCAGAGCGCCGGTCATGCTCGCTTGTGTAACACGAACCGGCGCAGCCCCAAGCACCGCCACTAGTAGGCGGCACCACGCACCTTCGCTGCTCCACGCCGCCCATCGTCTGCCCCCTGTTCTCGATCGGTGTCAAGAACTCGTGG
>JAUTXM010000419.1 GCA_030838025.1 Acidimicrobiaceae bacterium | reverse complement strand
AGCGGTCTGATAGCCGCGGGTAGCGCTGGGTTTCCCGGACGACCCGGTCCGCGGGGGCCGGCCAGCGCGCCGTCGCCAGGGATGCGGCGATGCTCTCGCGGTTCTCCCAGAACGGCGGTTCGAGGGGTTGCGGCATCGTCGGTTACGGTATCCCGCCGCCTCCTGGCTTCCGCCCAACGGCGGCGCCGCTGGGGGCGGCGCGCTAGGCAGCCGTACCCGGATCGGGTCCCGCGGCGGACCGCGTGCCCGGCCGAAGCCCGTCCACCCCAGCGTCGTCACGATCCGATACCACGTCGAGGATCCTGTTGATGCCGGTGATTTCCAGCACCTTCTTCGTTCCCGGACTGGGATTCGCGAGTGTCAGGTTGCCATCGAGTGCGCGTAGCCGTTTGAACGCTCCCACCAGCACCCCGAGGGCCGTCGAATCCACAAACTCGACGTGGCTGAGGTCCACGGTGATGCCCCTCGCGCCATCGGCGATCAGATCGACCAACTCCCTGCGCAGGGAGGAAGAGGTGAACATGTCGAGTTCACCGCTCACTGCCACCCGTGCCTCTTCGCCAGCCCGATCCACCGCCACGCCAAATTCCATGATGTCAACCCGCCTTCGTCTGGCTACTCGCCTACTTCGAGACAACGTTGGCCACCGGCCGCGTGTTTCCGCCGTCGCCTGGTCTGGCCCGGAACTGACTCACAGGGGCTCGCCTACAGGTAGCACCGGTCGACCCGCCGAGTCAACCTGCGATCCCAGAGTGGTTGGGCCAACCGCGTGTGGCCCACGGGAGATGCCGTCGAGCCAGCAGCGCGTGGCGAAATCTCGGCAGGGCCGGAAATGGTGCGCGTGGGCGCTCAAACCCGGACTTTGCTCTGCCGACGTCCGTTGTGTGCGAGCCAGCCTGGTGATGTCTCTGATCTCTGTCGTCGTGATGCTCATCTTGACGGTGCTGGGGGCCCGGGCCTGCACGGCTTCGTCGGCCACCTCACCGAACAATCCGCTCAACGTGGCCCGAAACGGCCTTGCCGGCCTCTGCGCCAACCAGCAGGCCACGGCGTCGGCCGGCGACGGCGCCGGGACTCCCGCCGGCACGGTGGTTTCGCCTTCGTTGGCGCAGGAGCTCCAGGGAAGCGACCCAAGCGGCCTGCAGGCGCTCCAGCACGCGGCCGGCGGCTCTCTTGCCTGCCCGACCACGACGACCGTTTCCCGGTAACCGGTCGACCCGCTCTTCCCGGCGGGCTCGGCAAGACCTGTAGCGGCCATGTTCTACTATTACGCTGGCGCCCGTCCGGCCGACCCGATGCTTTGTTAGCAGTACATGACCTCTGGCGGTCATGTTCTGCTATGAAGCCGGGCGTTCGGTGACGGTCACTGCCTGCAACAGGACCTTGAACGGCACGAGCACCGGTGCCGGTTGCGGTGCCGGGATTCGCGGGATTTCGCGGGGGCAGCAAGGTGCGGGGGCCCGCGAGGCGTCGCCGCTGCGGCGCCGCCACCCGACCGGTCAAGCCGGCGCGCCGACGCGCTGGCGCGCCACTGCGGGGAACCGGGAGCGATGCGCTCCACCGTCCCCGCAGTGCGCGGCTACGACGCTGTAGCGACTACGGGTTGCAGCGTCCCGGGGTGGAGGCGTCGGGGTCGAGGCAGAGGGGCCCGAGGGTCGACACCGCTCCGGGCCGGCTGATGAAAGCCAACGGCCCGGCGGTGTGGTCGCCGTTGAACGGCGTGGTCCCGGTGAATCCGCAGGGTGCGGCGTCGGCCGGGTTGTTGAACCAGAACCCAAGGTGGAAGGTGTTCGTCGGAGCGAGACTCACATCGGGATCGAAACCGAAGATCTGGTTGACCAGGATCGACTTGATGACGGCCGAGCTATTGCCTTGGAGGTCAGACTGGTACCAGGCCAGTCCGAAGCCCGGGAACCCGGCCACGGGAGTTCCGTTGGCCTGCTGGTTACTGCGTTGAACGGTGAAAACGTCAAACCGGAGACCGGATTTGAATCCGCTGGTCGAGAGTACGAGCGTGTCATTGGGTTCGCCCTTGACCACCCGGACATGGGCCTTCGGCGTCTGCCCAGGTGCCGCCATGCACGGTACGAACTTCGCGTTCGGGAACAGGTCGAAGCTGGCCGAGCTGGCGGCGGCACCTGCTTGGCTGAGGGGGCCGATGGCTACCGCAAGGAGTGCCGCGACCAACGCGGCTGTTGCCATCCCGGCCCATCGACGGGCGCTGATTCGCATCATGATCATTCCTCCAGAGAGTTGGGCTTGGGCGAAGTTGCCCGAAGCATCGCCACATACGGGTTGGCCGCAGTCGGCGGTTCAAGGCGTCGAAGAGATTTGTGTGTTCGGCTGTGTTCAGCTGTGTTCGGCTGTGTTCGGCTGTGTTCGGCTGTGTTGCGGGTGGACGCGTTTCGAAGCGGCGCGGCTGGTGTCAACGCCGGCCCGCGACCAATGAACGTTCCGTCGGTCCGCTCCGTAACTCTTTGGTGGCCGGCATGAGCGCGTGCGCGATGCTCGACGTCGTGACCGAAGATCCAGCGACGGACGATCCCGTGGATCTCGTTCACGGTGTCGCCGGGTCGACGAGCGACGCCGAACTGCTGGCGGCCGTCGCCGCCGGTGACCGGGATGTGCCGCTGCGGGAGCTGTACCAGCGTTACGCCGGCCGTGTGTACGGCCTGGGCGTGCAACTGCTGTCCGATCGTGGCTTGGCCGAGGAACTGGTTCAGGAGACCTTCGTTCGACTGTGGCGCTCCGCAGGCCTCTACGAAGCGTCGCGCGGCTCACCGGCAACGTTCATCTTCACCATCGCCCGGCGATTGGCCATCGATCTCTGGCGGAGGCCGTCATCTCGAACGCCTGATCCGGACCAGCAGGCCCTCCCCACCGATGATCAGATCGACCGCCTTGTCACACGCCTTGGTGTGCGTGATGCCCTTGACTCGCTCTCCTCCGCCCACCGCCAGGTCCTGGAATTGTCCTACCGCGACCAGCTCAAGCAGACGGAGATCGCGGAGCGGTTGGGCATACCCCTCGGTACCGTGAAAACGCGCAGCCACCACGCGTTGCGACTCCTGAAATCGGAACTGCAACGGCGGGATATCCATGGCTGAGCTCCCTCCCCGCCGCGAAGCCCATCGTGAGCCTCACCCCGATGTTGCCGGGTATCTGCTGGGCACTCTCCAGGATGACGAAGCCCGCGCCTTCCTTGATCATCTGGATGGGTGCGAGGCCTGCCAGCGCGAACTCGATGAGCTGGCCGACCTGCCCCAGCTGCTCACCGACCTGCTCACCGATGGGCCGAACACGTGGTCCTTGCCTGCGGGGCTGGAGGAGCGAACCTTCGATGCCCTCGCAGCGGTCGCGCCGCGTGAGCCCACACGCTCCGAGACGGGCCACGCATCAGGGCCGAGCAACATCACCGCCATCACGCCCGCCCCTGAGCGACCGCGCGAGAGGACCCGCGGGCGTCGTCGGCCTGCGGGACTGTTGATCGCGGCGGCCGCGGCTGCGGCCGTCGTCATCGCCGGTGTCGCCACCTTGAGCGTCTTGCGCACGAGCAACCCAGCTCCTCTGGCGTCCATCCGGCTTGTCTCCGCCGACGGGGGCCCGGCTGAGGGAAATGCGACCGTTCGCACGACGGACGCGGGCCTCACGATCGACATGACCGCCACCGGGCTGGCCCCCGCGCCGGCGGGCAAGATCTACACCTGTTGGCTGGTCGCCGACGACGACACCCTGGCCCATCCCGACCGGGTTTCCGTCGGCTCATTCGTTGTTCGGGGCCCGACTGTCCATGTCCATTGGACGACCGCTGCCGACCTCGACCGGTTCCCGCACCTCGGGGTCACCGTCGAGCCCGACAACGGCAACCCCAGTCATCAGGGCCCGAAGATCCTCAACGGCGTCCCGCGACCTCGTTGACCGCCGCGCCCGCACTGGTCACGCACGTCTGCATCTGCTCCTCGGTGATGACGAGAGGCGGGCAGAAGGCGAGGCTGGAAGGACCAAGCGGGCGGGCGATGACCCCGCGTTCCACTAAAGCGTCACGTACAGCCACGGCATCGACATCTGCGCCCAAGCCCAGCGCCCAGATTCCCATCGTGCCGCGAGCATCGAGGACGGCATCGCCGTCAACCAGCCCCTTCAGTCCCTCGCCAAGGTGCTCCGCGATGACCGCAGCGCGAAGCGCCAGGCCCTCACGCTCCAGCACGTCGATGTTGGCCAATGCAGCGGCAGCGGTCACCGGATGCCCGCTGAAGGTGTACCCGTGACGTAAGACGAAGGCATCGTCGACTTCGAGGGGCGCCCGCACCGCGGGGCCGACGAGCACTCCGCCCAGCGGGAGGTAACCCGACGTCACGCCTTTGGCGAAGGTGACGAGGTCGGGGCGCACGCCGAAATGGGTCGCGCCCCACCACTCGCCCAGCCGGCCGAACGCACATACCACCTCGTCGAGGATCAAGTACGCGCCCCACGAATCGCAGCGCTCCCGCAGCCCGGCGAGGTACGCCGGCGGCACAGGATGCACCCCGCCCGCCGCGATGACAGGCTCCGCGATGACCGCTGCGATACGGCCCTCGGCCGCCTCAGGGAGCGCATCGAGCGCCGCCAGGTCATCGAATGGCACCTGCACGACGTCGGGCACGAGGGGGCCGAAGCCCTCCCGGTTGGCGGGTAGGCCCGTCGCCGTCATGGCGGCATACGTCACGCCGTGATACGACGGCCGCCGGCTGACGATGACGGCCCGCTCGGGATGGCCGGCACGGAATTGCGCAAGCCGGGCCAGCTTCACCGCCGTCTCGACTGCCTCCGAGCCGCCCGATGTCAGGAAGACCCGGGCGTCGGGCATAGGCGCCAGCGCGGTCAGCCGTTCGGCCAGGGCGTCAGCGACGGGATTGGTGAACCGGTCGAAGGTATGGAATGTGTCGAGCCGGCGCATCTGGGCCGCCACGGCGTCGGCGATCTCCACTCGGCCGTGCCCCACGTTGCAATACCACAGGCTCGCCAGGGCATCGATGTAGCGACGGCCGTCCGCGCCGACGACTTCAGCACCGGACGCAGAGACGATCTCGAGGAATGCCTCCCGTCTTGCCGCCGGACGGGCGAAGGGATGGAGGAACGCCGGCAGCTCGGGCCGGTCGGAGATGCGGTCGGGCCGGTGAGAGGTACGGTCAGGGTGGTCGGCAGGCACAACATCCATCATGCTTCGCTTGCCGTTTCCGTGCCGACCCGGTCGGGGAACGCCCTTCGGACCAGCCACCGAGACCCATCGAGGCGACCCTCGACGAGACTCGGCCGTACCCGACTCGGGGCTTCTAGCCCTACTGTCGTGTGGTTATGTTAAAGGCCCGGCGCAAGGAGCACGTCGAGCAAGGCAAGTTCCCCGAGCCGCGCGAAGGGCTCCCCGAGGACCCTCGTCCCTTCATCGGGGCGCAGCACCTGATCGCGTCCGCCGCCGTTCAGGAGCAGTTGAGCGCCCGGTGCCTGGTCGCAGTCGTCGGCCGGGCCGGTTCGGGCAAGAGCACCGTTTGCCGCCGGGCGGCCAACTCGAGATGGGCTCGGCAATGGTTCCTCCACGACGAGGATGGCCATCCCCATCACCGCCGCTTTTGGGTCGATCTCGAGGACGCATCGCCTGGCGCAGACACTGAGCAACACGTGGCCCTCGCGCTCGGGCGCCCCAACTTCGACGAAGCCCTGGCTCGCCTGGGCAGCGGGAAACCGAGCCTGCTCATTCTCGACAACGCCGACCTGGCCTTCGGCGAGGTCGAAGGCCAGGTCGACAAGAACGACACCCTGGCCCGCCTCGTCGGCTGTGTCGAGCGCGGCGCCAGCATCGTCATCACACGGCGGACCATCGCCGGATTCGACGTTGGCCGGCCCTGGTCGGACGTCATCGAGGTGTCGGGATTTTCAGGCATCGACGAGGCAAGGGAGTTGTTCGACCAACTTGCCCCGCGCCACGCATCCGACCTCCGCGTCGGAGACGTCGTGGCCGCGTGTGACCGACTGCCACTCGCCGTCAATCTGCTCGGCAAGATGGCTGCGGGCGCCGACCTTGAGCTCGCTCGCCTGCGTGTCGGGCCGAATAGCGAAGGTGTCGGCGGACTGGACTTCGCCGTCGAAGTGGCCGCGGCAATGCTCGATCCCGAAGACCGTCAGCTCTGGGGCTCGCTCTCGTTGCTTCCTGCGGGTCTCGGCAGTGACGACATCTCGGAGGTCTTCGCCGCCGCCCCCAACGCTCGCGAGCGGACCATCAAGCTGTTCGAGGGAGGGGTGGCGCACCGATGCGAGGCCGGCGTGCGTATCCCCGCGCCGCTGCGGCTGGCGGGCTCGGCCGCCAACCTTGACGCCGCCGCCATTTCGGAGTTGTGGCGCAGCTATCTCCGCCGGGCGCAAGCAGTCGTCGGCCCGGTCCCTGATTGGGCGACGGTTCCTGGTGGACGCACCGGCACCGACAGCAGCACCACGGCGTCGCTGCGCGCCAAGGACCGAGCTGGTCGAACCGATCGTGCCCCGCAGCCCGACCGGACCAACACGAAAACCGTGAACGCGTGGCTGGTTCGCCAGGTTCCGAACCTGCGGCGGCTGACATCGCAGCCATCGGTGCCCGAGGGCGCGCTCGACGTCGGTTGTGCCGGCCTCCTCGCTCACCGGTCCGGTCTCGTTGCCGATGCCGTGGACCAGGTTCTGGTTCGCCTGATCGACGCCGGCATGGGCACACCGGCACACCCTTCGGACCCGGCGCACGGCCCCCTTGCTCCGCGAAATGAGCCGACGGACCTCGCCGTGCGCATCGCAGCGGAGCTGGAAGACCAGCGCCGGTTCGGCACCGCGGTGCTCGTCACCGCCGTCGTGGCCGACCGCCACCGCCGAGCCGGGCGTATCAAAGGCGAGGCCGAGGCGCTGTGCCAGATGGGACGGTGCGAACGATTCCTCGGGCGGTATCAGGATGCCGAGGTTCACATCTCCGAAGCCCACCAGCACTTCGAGAAGCTGAACGACGGCGTGGGCCAGGGCAGCGCGCTGTTCGAGCTGGGCCAGGTGGATCTGGACCTGGGCCTGCTCGACGACGCCGAAATACACCTCGGCGAAGCGTTGACTCTTTTCGCGGCCAACGGCAGGCCGGTCGGAGAGGCCAACACCAACCTCGAACTGGTTCGAGTCGATCTCGCCCGAGGCCGGCCTGACAGCGCCGAACGCCGGTTGGGCGACGCACTCGATCGCTACGAAGAAGCAGGCGACCGGCTGGGCTTTGCCAACGCCTGCTTGCAGTTGGGCCAGGTGGAGCTGGCCCGGGGCCATCTGGACGGGGCGGAGCGCCGATTCGGCGGCGCACTGGCGGGCTACGAGCAGGTCGGTGACAAAGTCGGCGTGGCAAATGCCTGTCTCCAGATGGGTCAGATCGACGTGGTCCGAGGTCGCCCCGAGCAGGCGGCACAACGGCTGCACCAGGCCTTGGCCGCCTACCGGCACCAAGGTGACCGAATCGGCCGGGCCAACGCGTCGCTGCTGCTCGGCCAGGTGCACCTCGGGCAGGGCGAGCTGGAGGAAGCAGATCAGCAGTTGCAGGCCGCCCAAAGGGCCTATGACGAGATCGGCGACCGGATTGGGTCGGCCAACAGCCGCCACCTCGAGGCCATGCTGCGCGAGGCCCAGGGCAAGGGCTCACAGGCCATGGCGTTGTACGGTGACGCCGCCCGGCTGTACCGGTCGCTTGGCCGTACTTCCTCGGCTGCATGGAGTCTGGTCGGCGCCGCCCGGACCTGCACCGGCAAGGCCGAGCGGCGCGGTTACGCGGCGGACGCCGTCCAACTGCTGAACGAGGCGGGCTTGGCCGACGCTGCGGCCCAGTTGACGGCGCAGTTCGCCGAGCCGGCGCCGTCGTCGGCGTTATCGTCGCCTCCGCCGCAGGACCCTGACACTGACTTCAGCTTGGATCCAAAGTGGAAGCAGGAACTGGTCGCGGTCGCGCAGGCGAGCAGCGATTCGGTCGATGGCGACGGCGTCGAAATATGGTCGCCGCAATGGCCCTCGGGCCACGACGCCGTCGAGTCGGCGCCCCTCGGCGAATGGACGAGCCGTTGGCGAGCTCGCCAGGCCGCGATCGAAGCAGAAGCAGGAGTCCAAGCGGAACCGGTCGCAGCCACCCCGCCCGCAGCCACCCCGCCCGCAGCCACACCGGCTGCCCGCCCCGCGGCCGCCCCCGTTGCCCGCCCCGCGACCGGCGAGGCGACAGGTCCGGCTGCCGCCCCCGTTGCCCGCCCCGCGGCCGGCCCCGCGACCGGCGCGGCGACAGGTCCGGCTGCCGCCCCCGCTGCCCGCCCGGCGACAAGTCGTGTCGTGAAGCCGGTCGCCAGCCCCACCGGCAAGCCGGCCACCGGCAAGTCGGCCACCGGTCGCGTCGTGAAGCAAATGGCCAGCCCCACTGCCAAACCGCCCACCGGCGCTCGGGCGGCACCAACCGTGCCGACACCTGGCGGTGGGGCGTCGCGGCCAGGGTCGAAACAGAACGCCGACCTCACCGCGACCTCGGCGCCACTGCGATGGTCCGCGACGCCCGCCAAGCCGGCGACCGAGGACGTCGCGGTGCCGGCAGACGGGCTCCAGCACGCCGACGACGATGCGGCTACCTCCAGCGACCTGACCCTGTTCGGCGACATCATCGCCCCCAAGCCACGCCGGCGATGGGGTCGCCGCAAGGACGAGTAGGCCCGCTACCCGCCGGCGATGCGCTCGTCCGATCCGCGCTCGAAGCGGCTCACGGTTTCGACGTGCGGCGTGTGCGGGAAGGCGTCGATCACCGCAACCGACGCCAGGTAGTACCCGGCTCGGCGCAGCAGGGCGGTGTCACGCCCGAGCGACGCAGGGTCACAACTCACGAGCACGATTCGACGAGCCCGGGCCCCCACGACCGCCGCTGCGCCCGACCGCCCGAGCCCCGAACGGGGCGGGTCGGCGATCACCGCATCGACGGGATGGTCACTGCGCCGGGGCCGCCACCGGGCGACATCGAGCGACAGGACCCGGGCGTCGACATCGGCCAAGTTGACCCGGGCGTCGGCCACCGCCGAGCGGCTCGTTTCGATCGCGGTCACCCGCGCCTTGAGCCGCGCGCCGATCACCGAGGCAAACAACCCGACTCCCCCATAGGCATCCACCACGTGCCCGCCCGCGGGCACATCGTCGCCAAGGGCCGCCAACACCGCGGCCACCAGTCCCTCCGCCGCCACTGGCCCCGACTGGAAGAAGGAGTCGGCGCTGACCCGCAACGACCTCCCTGCGACCCTCTCCAGCACCGCCGCCCCCCGGTCACCCTCGCCGATCACGACGACCCCCGCGGGCACCTTGACCCGATCCACGATGCCAGCGGGGCTGACCCGCACCAACCGCTGACCCGACGCCACGCCCGCCCGGAGCAACACCTCGACCCCACCGGGGTAGCGGCCAGCCACGATCAACTCCTCGACCAAGGGGTGGGCGGCCAGGCAGGAGTCGGTTTCCACCGCCTGGCCCGGCGCCCCCCGGGGTCGGTAGCCGGCTCGCCCACTCGCCGAGACCGCCAGCCGAGCGGTCGTCCGTAGCGCCGGACCGTCGAGCGCCACGACCACCGGCTCCGGCGGCTCCCAGAGGTGACCGATCCGTCGCAGGGCGTCAACCACGATGCTCGCCTTGAGCCGCACCTGGGCCGCGGGAGCGATGTGCTGCCATGAGCAGCCGCCGCAGCCCGCCGCCAAAGCAGGGCACGGGGGAAAAACCCGATCCGGTGACGGCTCGAGTATCGCGATGGCTGTGGCCCGGGCGAAGTCGCCCCGAGTCTCGGTGAGCCGGGCCGTCACAACCTCGCCAGGCAACGCGCCCTCGACAAAAACCACCCGGCCGGTCTCGTCTCGAGCCAGCGCCGATCCGCCCGCGACCATGGCCGTAGGCGACAGGCGCACCTCGTCGCTCAACGCGGTACCCGGGTAGCGCGTTTGGCCCGAGGCTTGCCCGGGGGCGCAACATCCGCGCCTTCTTCCGGGCTGACCCACCCCGCGCCCACGCTTCCGGCCTCGGCGTCTGCATCCGCTTCGGCTTCGGAGAACTTCAGCGCCGCCCCGAGGAAGCGGTAGGTCCACTCCTCGGCCAAGGGCCGGGTTTCGCAGAACACGATGGGCACCGATGGGTACCGCACTTGGACCGCAGCCAGCAGGTCGGCCAGGAAGCCGGCCGCCACGTGCTGGTTCTTGAACAGGTCCGAATAACGGTCCTCGACCACGACGGCGGACCGGGGCAACGTCGCCAGCTCCGCCATGGCGTAGGTGAAGCTCCCGTCGACCAGCCGTCCAGCCAGGTCGGCGACCGACTTGCGCTCCACGGTCGCCACGATCTCGCCGTCCAACTCCACGCCGTAGTCACCCGACGGCAGGGCCCGGCGCCTGGTCTCGGTCTGCTGCTTGGCGAAGCGGTACGGGTAGCGCTCCCGGGTGTCGATCAGGATGACCAGGTCGGTCAGGCCGCCGGCCCGGCGGGTCGGGACCCGGATGCCCGGCCGGGCCTTGCGAGTCGTGCGCGGCGACTGCCAGAAAATGCCCTCACGACCACCCTGAATGGTGGTGAACACGAACTGCGAACGGTTCTCCCGGGCCCGATCGAGGACCAGGTCGATGGCCACCCCACGGCGCACGCACGACCGGATCGGAACCTCCTCGATGATCTGCGCCGAGTCGGGCCACTCTTCGGCCCGGTGGCAGTAGATCTTGTTCGTCCGCGGCCACGTGTCCCGCGATTTGAGGATGAGCTGGCGACCCGAGACGGGAAGCTGCAAGAGATAGGGCAGCGTCGATTCGGGATCCGGGTTGCGGGCAACCACGAACGTCTTCGCCATAGCTACATCCTGGCTCGCGAAGCAGGGCCGGAAGCCAGTTGCTTTCCCGGGATTAGGCCGAGGCCGCCAGCGCGGTCGGGCGGCAGTGGCCGCAGGGCCGGTAGCCCGCCGCCACCGCGGCGGCGACCGAGCGGAACCCCACCCGATGGTCCGGCGAGATCCGGCGGGCCTGGTGACATGACGGGTAGCACACGATGTTGGTCGTGTCGCTGCCGAGGTAGAGAACCCCACGCGCCGCCAGGTCGTGGATCTCGTCCAGGTTGACCTGCTCGGCGGTCAGGAGGTCCCGCTTCATCGCAGTGCCGAACCCGTAGTGGCCCTCGGTGCCGTCGCTGCGCACCACCCGATGGCAGGGGATCAGGAACGGCACGGGATTGTGACCCAGCGCCGTTCCCACCGCCCGCACGGCCCGGCCCTTGCCGATCTCGGCGGCCACCCACCCGTACGGCCGGGTCTCGCCCCGGGGGATCTCGAGCGTCTTGCGCAGCACCGCCTGCTCGAACTCCGTCAGCCCTCGCAGGTCGTAGTCCAGCTGGCGAGCCCGGCCACTGCGCAGGGCCTCGATCACGCCGCCCGGCGGCCGCTTGACCACGCGGATGGGTCTTCCGAACCGGTCCCGGACCTCGTCGGCGAACTGGTCGGCGTCGGCACCGGGTTGGACATAGCTGATGCCCTGATCGGTGAAGGCGATCAACAGGGCACCCACCGACGACGGACCCTCGACCCCCACGACCGAGGTGTAGAGGCGCTCGGCGAGCGGTGACGGCGGAGTTGCGGCGAGGCCGCGCAACTGGTCGAGCAGCAGGTCGGGTGACATCGTCATCGGAGCACCTCCGGGTCATGGGACATCAGGGCACGAAGCTGGGTGAGTCCTCGGGAGACATGGGACTTGGCGGTGCCCTCGGGACACCGGAGGACGAGCGCGACCTCGGCGTAGGGCAGGCCGACCACATGGCGCAACACGATCGCGGTGCGCTGCTTGTCCGCCAGCCGCTGCAGCCAGCCCGCGAGCTGGTCGGCCTCGTCGTTGCGTTCCGCGGCCTCTTCGGGTGACTCGCCCGTTGCCGCCGGCTCCGGAACGAAGGTCCGAGTGTCACGCGCAGGCCGGCGGGCTGCCGTTCGGACCTGATTGCGCCATGCGTTGAGGCAGATCGTGATCAACCACGGCCGCAGCTGGAGCTCGACGATCCTCGCCGGGTCGTACTGCCGGAGCGCGGCATAGGCCCGCAGGAAGGTCTCCGCCGCCAAGTCCTCGGCGTCGTCGGCCCGTCCCGACATCCGCAAGGCGGTGGTGTACACCGCGGCCTCGAAGCTCGACACCACATCGGCGAACTCGGCGTCG
Source organism: Acidimicrobiaceae bacterium (assembly GCA_030838025.1). Classification (GTDB taxonomy): domain Bacteria; phylum Actinomycetota; class Acidimicrobiia; order Acidimicrobiales; family Palsa-688; genus JALYXV01. The sequence continues at coordinate 745 of JAUTXM010000419.1, read as the reverse complement.
AGGTCGCGGCTGAGCCGCCACGTGAGCGACTCGTCAGGCAGGGCGATAGTGGCAACCACACCTACTAGAACACCGCTGGCCGCCAGCAGTTGCAGTCACGGTTCGATCCCGTCCAGCGCCGCTTGGACGATCGCCGCGGCGTAGGTTCCGGCCCGCTCCAGCGCCTCGGTCGTGCGGGCCGCCCGACTGAGCACGAATGCCCCCTCGATGGCCGTGATCACGACGATGGCCAGGTCACGGGCCTTCTCCTCGCCGATGCCGGCCGCCGTGAACAGCGCGCCGATCCCGGTGATCCAACTCTCGAACACGTCGGCCGTCGCTTGGCGCAGGGCTTCGTTGGTGCTCGCCACCTCCAGGGCCACGGTTTCGATGGGGCAGGCATCCAGGTAGCCCGTCTGGCGCAGCACTTCGGCTGCTCCGAGGAAGAAGTGACGAACTCCGGTCGCCACGTCCGAGGCCCCACCGACGATGGTCTCGGCCAGTTCCAGATACATCTGGCCGGAGCGCCGCAGCACCTCGACGCCGAGCTGTTGCTTGCCCCCAGGAAAGAAGTGGTACACCGACCCGAAGGTGGCGTTGGCGTTGGTGACGATCTGCTTCAGGCCCGACCCGTTGTAGCCGTAGCGCTGGAACAGTTCTGCCGTCACCTCCAGGATCCGCTCCTTGGTGTCGGCTTTTGCCATCGGCCGCCCATGGTAGCTACGCTCGGCACTAGATCGTTCTATCTAGTGGGCGATGTCCCGAA
>JAUTXM010000416.1 GCA_030838025.1 Acidimicrobiaceae bacterium | reverse complement strand
GATGCCGGCCCGGCGGGGATAGGAGCGCTCGGCCAGGGCCGCCAGCCGCTGCAGCGACTGGGCCGCGTCCTTGAAGGTCTTGCACTCGAGGAGCCGGGCCAGCAGGAGGTCGCGCTCCTCCCAGAGGGCGAGCTCTTCGTCCATGTCGACGTCGTCGCGCCCGGGCAGCAGCCGGCGGGCCTTCAGCTCGATGAGGATGGCGGCGATCAGCAGGAACTCGGTGGCCCCGTCGAGGTCGAAGCTCTGCCGGCGCTCGAGCTCGGCCACGAAGGCATCGACGATGGCGTTGATGGACACCTCGTAGATGTCGACCTGCTCACGGGTGATGAGGTGCAGCAACAGGTCGAAGGGACCCTCGAAAACGGCGGTGGTGACCTCGTACGGCATCGTGATCTGAGAATACCGGCGGGGTGTGACCGGCACGGCGCATACCATCGGCCGGTGACACGAGTGCTGTCGGGCGTCCAGCCCACGGGCGACATCCACCTGGGCAACTACCTGGGTGCGCTGCGGGGCTGGGTCGATGATCAGCACGACTACGACTGCTACTTCTGCCTGGTCGACCTGCATGCCCTTACGGTGCCCCGCGACCCTGCGGAGCTGCGGGCCAAATCGATGGAGTGCGCCAACCTCCTGCTTGCCGTCGGGCTCGACCCCGACGTGTGCACCTTGTTCTTGCAGAGCCACGTCCCGGAGCACACCGAGTTGTCGTGGTTGCTCGAGTGCACCGCTTCCATGGGCGAGTTGCGGCGCATGACTCAGTTCAAGGACAAGACGGCGCGCGGGGGTGAGGAGGCGGCCCGGGTGGGTTTGTTCACCTACCCGGTCCTGCAAGCGGCCGACATTCTGCTGTACGACGCCGACCGGGTGCCGGTCGGTGACGACCAGCGGCAACATCTCGAACTGACCCGCGACCTGGCCATGCGGTTCAACAAGCGCTACGGGAAGACATTCGTCGTGCCCGCGGCCGCCATCCCCGCGGCCGGGCGGGGGGCCCGCATCATGGACCTCCAGCAGCCCACGGCCAAGATGTCGAAATCAGCGGAGTCACCGCAGGGGGTCGTGCTGCTGCTCGATCCGCCCAAGGCCATCGAGAGCAAGGTCAAGCGGGCCGTGACCGACGCCGAGACCGGCGCCGGAGCGGTGCGTTACGACCCCGCCGCCAAGCCGGGCGTGTCCAATCTGCTCGAGCTCTTGGGGCTGGCCACCGGCCGTGCGCCGGCCGAGGTGGCGGCGGAGTACTCGCAGTACGGGCCGCTCAAGGCGGACGCGGCCTCGGCGCTGGTCGAGATGCTCCGCCCGGTCCAGCAGCGGTACCGCGAACTCACGGCGGAGCCGGGTGTGGCCGAGAAGGCACTGGCGCAAGGAGCCGACAAGGCGCACGCCATCGCGTCGGTCACGTTGCACCGGGCGCGCGACGCGGTCGGCTTGGTGCCCCGCCCCTGATCGCCCACCAACCCGCTAGCGCAAGCCGTCGCCCTCGTCTTGGCTGTCCACCTGGGGAGTGGATCGCGGCAACTGGTCCGGTGGCGCCTCGCGAGGGTGGCCACCCCGGCGGGGAGGCGCGGCTTTGGCCGCCTCGAGGTCTGCCAGGCGGAAACGGGCGTGGCCGCCGAGGGTGACGACACAACGCAGCCGGCCTGAGCGAGCCCACTGGTAGATCCTGCCCGGAGGCACCCCGAGGTAGCGCGCCGCTTCCGACCGGGTCAACAATTGCTCGTCCTCGGGGGTCAAACGACGTCACTCGGGGTCAAGCGCATCGCAACGAGCGTACGGTCGATTCCGTTGCGTCTGCAAGCAACTTGGGCGAGTCCCGTTTCCCCGCGCCGTGACGCCGGCGCGAGGGTGACAGCTACGGTTTTCTCTCAGGGCAGAGCACGGCGAGCACGGCGATCGCGGCGATCGTCGACGTCGTCGTGCGGCGGGCCTCCGGCGCCGGCATCGCTGCGGCCTGGTCGCGGTCGCCCCCGGCGGCGGTCGTGGTACCCGCCACGGGCCTAGCGTTGGTCCGGGTCCGCCTCCACATGTTCTCCGACCGTCGGCGCTGCGCTGGTGGGCGGCGGAACGGTCCTCGGTCTGGCGTGGCTGGCGTCGGTGTTCATCGCCACTCGAACATCGAGGCCGCTCTAGTCGTCATCGGCCGCCTTGAGCGCGGCGGCAAGGTCCGGGCGAAGCGTCCACCGACTCGGGGGTAGGTGGTGCTCCCTCGCCCAGGCGACGGTGAGGTGGCTGCTCCCGGCCCGTTCGAGCAATTGGGCGCCGAGGACGTCGTGACGCAGGTAGCGGGCCATCCGGCCCCGGCCCTTGGCGACGCGATCGCGGCCCAGGGCGAGCGCCAACACCGTCGCCGCGGCCCGGCGCCATGGCCCGAGTCGCGACTCGACCTTGCCCACGTCGTGCAGCAGTGCCGCCGGTAACACCGCCGGTAGCGCCGCCTGGTCGAGGCCGGGCAGGCGGCGGGCAACGGCAACCGCGTGGCGGCGGTCGCACCCCGACATCTGGCCCCACAGCCGTTGCTCGCGGTCGCTCAGGAGTGAGCGGGCCCAGGCGTCGTCCGCCGGCCGCGGCCCGCCGGGCCACAGCGACTCGGCAAAACGCCGGGCCAAGTGGGAAACGCTTCCGAACCGCGATCTCATGGGGCGATGATCCGCTCCCACAGGTTGATGGCCGGGGTGAACAGCCGCGTGAGGGCACCGGGAAGCAGCAGCGCCACCCCGACCAGGATCAGGACCCCGTAGCGCCGGAGGGACTCCCAGCCGTTTCGCCACGCCTTCGGCACGAACCGATCGATGACCGCAGAGCCGTCGAGCGGGGGGATCGGAATCAGGTTGAACACCGCCAGTACCACGTTGATGATCCCGAGGGCGAACGGGATCCGGATGCGCCACGGCCCGCTGCCGAGCGCGATGAACGACGGATGCTGCTGGCGTAACACCACCGCGGCAATCACGGCCAGCAGCACATTGGTCGCCGGCCCGGCCAGGCTGACCACGACGGCGTCGTCTCGGGGGTGGCGCATACGAGACGGGTTGATCGGCACCGGCTTGGCATAGCCGAACACGCCGAGACCCGACAGGGACAGCAATGCGGGAAGGATGATCGTCCCGAACAGGTCGACGTGGGCGATCGGATTGAGGGTCAGGCGGCCGGCCCGCTTGGCCGTGTCGTCGCCGAAATACAGCGCCGCGACACCGTGCGAAACCTCGTGGAGGATGATGGACGGCACGGCCACACCAAACAAAAGCAGCGTTTGGGCGGTGACGACGCGACGCGAAAGGGCGAGCGCGACCGCCACCCCCACGATCACCAGGACGATGGTCTGGTCGCGCTTCATGGGTTTCATGCTGACAGGTCGCGGATCGTCGCCCGCGCCAGGCTCAGGGGTGTGTCAGCGCTTGCTGGCGCAGTCGATGCAGTACCGGGCGGCGGGCTTGGCCTCGAGGCGGGCGGCACCGATCGGCTTGCTGCACGACTCACAGCTCCCGAAGCTCGTTTCGTCCAACTTCCCGATGGCGTGCTCCACCTCGACGAGCGTCTCCTGCAGCTTGGCCGCCAGCGCTTCCGCCTCGCCCCGCTCCGCCGTCACCTGGCTCGAGTCTGCGAAGTTCGAATCGTATTCGAGGCCGTTGGCGCCGTAGCCCAGTTCGCTCAAGCGGGCGCGCAACGAATCGCGTTCCTCTTCGAGCATCGAGCGGAGGTCTGCGGTCGTCGCGTCGGTCGACGTCATAGCCAGAGTGTAACCCCCAGGTCATCTCCGCGACGCTTGTTACCGGGGTTTCTGCGCTGGGCGTGCCGGCCGCCGAATCGTCATGCGGGACGGGCCCGGGGGTGGGCGGCGTCGTAGGCCGACCGCAGCCGCTCCGTCGATACCTTGGTGTACACCTGGGTGGTGGCGATCGAGGCGTGTCCGAGCAGTTCCTGGACCACTCGGATGTCGGCGCCGTGGTCGAGCATATGGGTGGCGCAGCTGTGACGCAGCACGTGCGGCGTCAGTCGATCGCCGAGGCCCACCTCGTCGCCGTAGCGGCGGACGATTCCCCAGGCCCCTTGGCGCGAGAGCCGGCCGCCGCGGGCGTTGAGGAACACCGCATCCGAGTCGCCCCGCCTGGCCCAACGAACCGGTGACATGACACCGCGCCCGTTGGCCGACAACCAGTCGTCGAGCGCCGCCCGGGCGTAGCGGCCCAGCGGGACCAGCCGCTCCTTGGAGCCCTTGCCGAGCACCCGGACCACGTCGGAATCGAGGGCCAAGTCGTGCAGCGACAACCCCACCAGCTCCGAGATCCGCATACCCGTGCCGTACAACAACTCGAGGATCGCCCGGTCCCGGCGGGCGGTGGCGTCCTCCCCTACGACCGCCCCAAGCAGCATGTTGACATCGGCTTCGGTGAGCGCCTTGGGAAGTCCTTGGGGCACCTTGGGATTGCCGACGTCGCCCGTCGGGTCGATGCCCGTGAGACCTTCGTCGACGAGGAAATGATGAAGTGAACGAACCGCGACGAGCGCACGAGCCACACTTGACGGGGCCCGCCCCGACGCCCAAAGCGAGGCGATGTACGCCAGGACGTCGGCCTCGCTCACCGCCTCGAGGGTCAACTGGCGTTGCCGCAGCCACGCTTCGTAGGCCCGCAGGTCCCGCCGGTAGGCCGCCAGCGTGTTGACCGCCCTTCCCCGCTCGACTGCCAGCCAGGAGAGGAACTCTTCGCCATCGAGGCTGAGGGGAACGGTCCCGGTCCGACCGGCGGGGGCTGTCCCTTTTCCCCCCGTCAAATCGGATCGACGAACGGGTCGGTGTAGGGCAGCCCGAGCGCCTCGGCCACGACCCCGTTGGTGACCCGTCCACCGACGGTCGTGAGGCCCTTGCGGAGGGCGATGTCCCCGCACGCCACGATCGGGCCGCAGTTGGCCACCTCGACCACGTACGGCAGCGTGGCGTTGGTCAGGGCGTAGGTCGAGGTGTGAGGAACGGCGCCCGGCATGTTGCCGACCGCGTAGTGCAGGACGCCGTGGCGGAGGTAGACGGGGTCGCCGTGGGTCGTCTCGTGGGTGGTCGCGATGCAGCCGCCCTGATCGACGGCGACATCGACGATCACCGAGCCGGGCTTCATGGCCCCCACCATGTCCTCGGTCATGACGACCGGGGCCCGCCCGCCCGCCACCAGGACGGCGCCGATGACGAGGTCGGCCCGGGCCGTGGCCCGCTCGATGGCGCCCCGGTTGGAGGCGAGGGTCATGATCCGGCCCTTGTGGATCTGGTCGACCCAGCGGAGCCGGTCGATGTTCTTGTCCAGGAGGAGCACCTCGGCTTCCATGCCCTGGGCGATCCAGGCGGCATTCCAGCCCACGTTGCCCGCCCCGAGCACCACGACGCGGGCGGGCCGGACGCCCGGGGCGCCGCCGAGCAGGACGCCGCGGCCGCCGTTGTTGCGCTCGAGGTAGTGCGACCCCACCTGGGTCGCCATCCGCCCCGCCACCTCGCTCATCGGCGCCAGTAGCGGGAGTGACCCGTCGGGTAGCTGGACGGTCTCGTAGGCGAGGCTGGTGGTGCCCGCAGCCAGCAGGGCCTTGGCCACCTCCGGGTAGGCGGCCAGGTGGAGGTAGGTGAACAGCACCAGGTCGGGACGGAGGAACCCGAACTCCTCCCGCTGCGGTTCCTTGACCTTCACGACCAGCTCGGCGGCCCACGCTTCGGCCGCGGTGGCCACGAGCTGTGCGCCCGAGCGGGCGAAATCGGCGTCGGCGATGGACGACCCTTCTCCGGCGCCCTGCTCGACCAGCACGGTGTGGCCGAAGCCGGTGAGCTCGCGAACACCGTCGGGTGTCATGGACACCCGGTTCTCCGATGACTTGACCTCGGCCGGCACCCCGACGATCACAGGTCCGAGCGTAGCGGCGCCTCCGCGGGTGCGGGCTGCTGCTTCGAGGCTCAGGGCTTCGAGGTCAGGGCTTCGAGGTCATGGCGTCATGGATTCGAGCGCCTGGCGCGCCAGTGTCAGGCCGATGATGGTCTTGGCGTCGACAATCTGGCGACTTCGGATCATGGCGCCCACATCGTCGAGTGCGACCCGCTCGATGGTCATGTACTGCTCCTCGATCCCGTGGGCCTCGGATTCGGTGGGCTTCAGGTCGAGCCCGACGAACACATAGGAGTGTTCGTCACAGAAGCCGGGCGAGTTGTAGAACTCAGCCAGCAGGTCCAGGCGACCGGCGATCATCCCGATCTCCTCGGCCAGCTCCCGCCGGGCCGTCAGCTCCGGTGGCTCGCCCGCGACGTCGCGCTTGCCCGCCACGACCTCGAGCAGCTCGGCATCGACCGCGGCCCGGTACTGGCGGACCAGGATGGCCTCATACCCACCCCCGGGCCGGGCAACGACGGGGACGACCGACACCGCCCCCGGGTGATGCACCACGTCGCGCTCGAACTCCTCGCCGTCGGGCCCGACGAACGTGGCGGTGGCGACGCTGATCAGCGAGCCCTCGAAGCGCACCTCCTCGCTGACGCGGCGAAAGCTCAACGGGCCTGGGCCTCGACGGCGGCCGGCACGGCCCCCGAGCTATGACCGGGCGCTGAGCCTGACCCGTGGGCTGGCGCTGAGCCTGACCCGTGGGCTGGCGCGGGGACCAAGGTGCTCACGTCGAGCAACCTCGGGGCCCGACCCTCGGCCCGGGCCAGCGCCGCCCCAACCAGCTCTCGGAACAAGGGATGGGGGCGGTCCGGCCGGCTCTTGAACTCCGGATGGGCCTGGGTCCCCACCCACATGGGATGGCCCGGCAACTCGATGAACTCGACCAACCGGTCGTCGGGGGACGTCCCGCTCGCCACCAGCCCGGCATCTTCGAGCCGGCGGCGGTACGCCGTGTTGACCTCGTAGCGGTGCCGATGCCGTTCGTAGACGACCGTGTCGCCGTACGCCCGGGCCACCTGGCTGTCGGCCCGCAAACGGGCGACATACGCCCCCAGCCGCATACTGCCGCCCATGTCGACGATGTCGCGCTGCTCGTCCATCAGGTCGATCACCGGGTGCGGCGTGGTGGAGTCGAACTCTCGCGAGTTGGCCCTGGTGAGCCCGCAGACATGGCGGGCGTACTCGATGACCATCACCTGGAGGCCGAGGCACAAGCCCAGGCATGGGATCCCATGCTCCCGGGCGTAGCCGGCGGCCGCAATCTTGCCTTCGATCCCCCGCTCACCGAACCCGCCCGGGATGACGATCCCGTCGAGGTCCCGCAGGCGCCCGTCGGCCAGCAGGCCCTCGACATCCTCGGCCTGGATCCACTCGAGGTCGATCTTGGCGCCGTGGAAATACCCGCCGTGACGAAGGGCCTCGCCCACCGAGAGGTAGGCGTCGGGGAGGTTGACGTACTTGCCGATCAAGCCGATACGCACCGGCCGGGTGGCGGCCTCGACCCGCTCGACCAGGCGCTCCCAATCCCCGAGGTCCAGCGGGTGTCGTTCCTCGTCGAACCGCAGCAACCGAAAGACGTAGTCGTCGAGCCCTTCCTCGTGAAGCGCCAACGGGATCTCGTACAGGTTTGGGGCGTCGACGCATGAGACGACGGCCTCGATGGGCACGTCGCACAACAGCGAAATCTTTCGTTTCAGCCCCGACGAGATCTCCCGATCGCTGCGGCAGATGATCACGTCGGGCTGGATGCCCCGGCTACGAAGCTCGGTCACCGAATGCTGGGTCGGCTTGGTCTTCTGCTCCCCCGACGGGCCCAGGTACGGGACCAGGGTCACGTGCACGTAGCAGACGTTGTCCCGGCCGACGTCCTTGCGGAACTGGCGGATGGCCTCCAGGAACGGGAGGATTTCGATGTCGCCGACGGTGCCTCCGACCTCGGTGATCACCACGTCCACCGAGTCCGACGCCAGTCGCTTGATTCGGCCCTTGATCTCGTCGGTGATGTGGGGGATCACCTGGACGGTCTTGCCCAGGAAGTCACCCCGGCGCTCCTTGGCAATCACCGACTGGTAGATCGAGCCGGTGGTGGCATTGGAGTCCCGGTGCAGGTTCTCGTCGATGAACCGCTCGTAGTGGCCGAGATCGAGGTCGGTCTCGCCGCCGTCGTCGGTGACGAAAACCTCGCCGTGCTCGAAGGGGTTCATCGTCCCCGGGTCGACGTTGATGTACGGGTCGAGTTTCTGCATCGTGACCCGCAGCCCCCGGCTCTTGAGCAGCCGGCCCAGCGAAGACGCGGTAAGACCCTTGCCCAACGAACTGGCAACGCCGCCGGTGACGAAGATGTGCTTCGCCATCAATCCTCCTCCCGTCTCGAACCTGTGGACGCCAACGGGGGCGGCCAAACCAGCTTACCGCGGGTCTCGGGGCCGCCCGGCGGATGCCCCGAGCTCGCGATA
>JAUTXM010000186.1 GCA_030838025.1 Acidimicrobiaceae bacterium | reverse complement strand
ATGCTGCTCGCTGTGGCCATGTCGGCTGCGGCCTGCGGCTCGGGTGGCGGCTCCAAGTCGAGCTCGACGACACCGACGACCACAGCCACCCAGTTGTCCACCAAGCTCGTCTTCGGTGGCCCGCCCGAATGCAAGACCCGGCCGACCTGCCTGCTCGGGCTGGAAACGGTCTACGGGCTGCACTTCAAGGACTTCAAGGCCCTCGACTCTGGCGGCCCGCTGACCAAGTCCGCCCTGTCCAACGGCCAGATCGACGTGGCCCGGCTGTTCTCGTCCGACGAGGCCATCCAGATCAAGGGATACGTCCTGCTCGACGACGACAAGCACTACCAGTTGGCCGGCAACGTGATCCCCGTCATCCGCACCGCCAAGGCCACCCCCGAGGTCAAGTCCCTGCTCAACTCGGTGTCGGCTGCCCTTACCCAGGACGACCTGACCAGCATCAACAAGGCCATCGACATCGACCACGCCGACCCCGGTGACCAGGCGACCCAGTTCATCCAGAAGAAGGGCCTCAACAAGGGAACCACCTCAGGACCGAAGGAGTCCCTGACCGTGGGCTCGTTCAACTTCACCGAGAGCGTCGCCCTCGCCGACATCTACGGCGGGGTGTTGAAGGACGCCGGCTACTCGGTGTCGTTCAAGAACAACCTCGGCGCCCGCGAGATCGTCGAACCGGCCCTGCAGGGCGGCCAGCTCGACCTCATCCCCGAGTACGCGGGCAACGCCTTGAACTTCCTCGATCCCAAGGTCATGGGCGGCTTGACACTCGACCAGACGGTGCAGCAACTGACCACGGCAATGACGGCCAAGGGACAGACGTTGCTCGACCCGTCCAACGCCACCGACGCCGACGCCATCGCGGTGACCAAGGCGACCGCCGACAAGTACCAGCTAACCAAGATCTCCGATCTCGGAAAGAAGGCCTGACAACCACTGCCTGGGGAAAAGGGGGCCGGTCGCTTGCCGACCGGTCCCCTCGCACGTGCGGGCTGCGGGGAACCCCGACGTCAGTCGCGGCGCACGCGGGTCCACACCATTTTGCCCACCCCGCCTTCAAGTTCGGCGACGCCCCACGCGTCGGCCAGGGCCGCCACGAGGATCAGCCCGCGTCCGCTCGTCTCGGAGGTGGACGGGCCGATCGGTCGGGGTCGGCCTGCGGCTTCGTCGATGACCTCGAGCACCACGTCCCGAAGGTCGACGACGATGCGCACCTCGATGTCGGAGCCCGCATGCACGATGGCGTTGGTCACCAACTCGCTGGCGATCAGGCTGAGCCGGTCGGACAGGACCGGCTGGTGCACGCCGGCCTCCTGCAGCCCCGTTCGCACGAACTCCCGGGCGTCACGTGCGCTTTCGAGGGTGGCCGGGAATGTCGCGGACATATTTGAAGATTCAAGTGAGTGGATCATGGGTTCGGGACGTTCCGCCGTATTTTCGACGTCCGACCTCCGTATTCAATTTGCCCAATTGCGCGCATGACCGAAACCAAATTGATAATTAGGACGCGATGACCACACATCGGCCGGTTGCGGTGGTGCTGCGGCACGGAGAAACCACCTGGAGCGCCACGGGCCGCCACACCGGCCGGACCGACCTTGCGATGACCGAACGGGGGGAGGCTCAGGGCCGGACGCTCCGCGAGCGGCTTGCGGGAAGGCATTTCGACCTGGTGCTGTGCAGCCCGCTCTCGCGGGCCCGCCGGACGGCGGAGCTGGCCGGCCTGAGCGGCATCGAGCTCGACCCCGACCTCCTGGAGTGGGACTACGGGGACTTCGAGGGACGCACGACCGACGACATCCGCCTCGAGATTCCCGGCTGGACCATCTGGGGCGGGCCGTGGCCGGGGGGCGAGACCATCGATCAGGTGGCCGAGCGGGCCGACCGGGTGATCGAGCGGGTTCGTGCCCTGGACCAAGGCACCGTCGCCTTGGTGGCCCACGGGCACCTGTTGCGGGTGTTGGCCGCTCGCTGGATAGCTACCCCGCCGCAGACGGGCCGGTCGCTGGTGCTGGAGGTGGGAACGATCAGTGAGCTGGGCTGGGAGCATGAGACTCCCGCGATCCTTCGCTGGAACACCTGAGCTCAGTTCCCGAAGCCGGTCAGGCACGATGGAGGGGCGTCATGGCGACCTCTCAACTACCCGACCGCGTCGCCTGTTACCGGCACGCCGACCATCTGACTGGCGTTCACTGCACCCGTTGTGGGCGGCCCATCTGCGCCGACTGCATGGCCGCGGCCCCCGTAGGCCATCACTGCCCGGCATGCCTGGCTGAGTCGACCGGCGGCCCGGACCGCGTCGGGCCGCGGGTGTCACCACTCGGATGGCGCAGCCGGGCGACGCCGGTCGTCGTGACCCTGATCGCCGTCAACGCGGTGGCGTTTGTCCTGACCAGCTCCCACCCCCGGTGGGAGCTCGACTACGCCCAGATCCCCGCCGCGGTGGCCCACGGTCAGGCGTATCGGTTGCTGACCGCAGCCTTCGTGCACGAAAGCATCACCCACCTGCTGTTCAACATGGCGGCGCTGTTCGTCATGGGTCCACCGGTCGAACAGGCGGTCGGTTCGAAGCGCTTCTTTGCGCTGTACTTCTTGGCGGCGGTGGGCGGGTCGGTGTGCAGCTTCCTGTTCGGGCCGGTCTTCGTGGCCGGGGTGGGGGCATCGGGGGCGATCTTCGGCATCTTCGGGGCCTGGTTTTCCCTGGCGCGGGCCAACCGGTCGGAGATCGGCGTGATCATGCTCCTGATCGCGATCCTCCTGGCCTACTCGTTCTACGACACCGCCATCGACTGGCGGGCCCACGTCGGTGGGCTGGTCACGGGGGTGGTCATCGGCGCCACCTATGCCTGGGCGGTTCGCCGGCGGGGCCGGATGCGACTCGTGTCAGAGGTGGCGGTGGCCGTGGCCATGCTCGCCTTGTTTGTCGCCTTGGTGCAGGTTCGGGCCGCTCAGCTCTAGCCCCCTGGGTATAGCGTGACCACCGGTTCCCATGAGAGCAAGGATCGGAGGCCCCGAGTTGCGTCCTCGTCACCCGCTCGTCGTCGCCCTCGCCACCGCCTGCACCTTGGTGCTCGCCTTCGCAAGTCCCGTCGCCGCGGGCAGCAGCCGCCCACAGGCGCTCAGGGTGGCGACGGCACCGCAGTGCATTTTCGCCGCCCTGGAAAACATCACCGGCGCCACGCTGGTCAACAACCAGATCGTGAATGGGACGTGGAAGTACTCGAACGGGGCCGCATGCTCGGGATCGCCCCTCGCCGACATCGCCTTGTACGAGGAACTCGATTTCAACGGGGTCAAGGTCGATTCGAAGTTCAAGGGCTTCACCGGGATGCCTCGCAACCTCGATGCCATTACGTCGTCGGTCCACTGCAATGTCTGCAATGGCACCTGGTTCTTCAAGTGGGGCCAGGTCATCGTGGCGCCCAGCGGGTTCATGTTCACCAACCCGACGGCGGGTTGCGTCCTCCAACAGAACGGCCTCTACGAACTGTGCGCCGAGACCAAGGCCGTCGTTCTCTGACCCGATCGCGCTGACCCAAGAACTCTGATACGAGAAACTGCCCAAACGCACTCATCGTGTTGCCGGGTCGTCCTGGTGGTCGCACACTGATCCAATGCGGCCCTTCCGGTGGTGGGTGGTTGTCACGGTCCTCGTGGTGGGCGTCGGCCTGGTGCCCGTCGCCCAGGCGGCGCCTGCGCCGGCCGCCGCCAGCGTCGTGGTCAAGGTGTCGGGCAACAAGCTGGTCGACGGGCTGGGCCGTCCCCTCCGGCTGCTCGGTGTCAACCGTTCGGGAACGGAGTACGCCTGCATCCAGGGGTGGGGCATCTTCGACGGTCCGTCCGACGCCACCTCCGTCGCCGCCATCGCCGCCT
>JAUTXM010000387.1 GCA_030838025.1 Acidimicrobiaceae bacterium | reverse complement strand
CTAATCCTCACCCCCCCGCCTGAACCGGCATCCGGCGAACCGGCGTCCCGGGTGGACCGGCGCCCGCCCTGGACCGGCGCCCGGCCTGGACCAGCACCCGGCCTGAACCGGCACCCGGCCTGAGCCGGCACCCGGCCTGGACCGGCGTCCGGCCTGGACCGGCGTCCGGCCTGGACCGGAGGTCCCCGCCCAGCCCGGCGCTCATCTCGCCCGCGCTTCGCCCCACCTGGCACCGTCGGGTGGGGCAGAATCGTCCATCGTGTGGGGTACAGCAGGCAACAGGCGTGCGGCGTGGCGGCGCCTCCTGCCCCGCCGCCGGCGCGGCTGGCTGTGGGTGGTGCTCACCGCGGGCACCCTGGTCAACGGGGTGCGGCTGCGGCATCGCCTGTCCGGCCTTACCCGGCTCGACGCCCAGCCCGGGCAGCAGGACGAGGACTACCTCTTGGTGCAGGCCCCAGGCGTCGAGGTCGACGATGTCACGCGCCGGGCCGCGGCCGCCCACGCGCAGGCCGAGGAACTCGACGTGCTCGACCTCGTGCCTGGAAACCTGCCCCTCCCCGACGCTGTTGATCTTGCCCGAGCGGTCGACACGGTCGCGTTCCGGTCGGCCGGCTTCGCTGTTGGACGGGGAGCGCTTCACGCCGTTTTGGTGCGCCGAGACGTCTGGGACCGGATGGAGGCTTCGCCCGAGGCGGGCGCGCCACGGGTGCGCGACCGGGCGGACCTGGTGCGCCTGATGGTGCGGCTGAAGCAGCACGCCGCCCGGGCGACGGACTTCGTCGTCGTGCCGTCACTTCGAGCCGTCGACGCCGGGCTGCCAGAACGGCTCGGCGTATTGCAGGCCACGTACGACGCGTTCGCCCCGGTCGCGCTCGCCATCCCGGCCGCCCGCTCGTCACTCGTTCTCGCGGGGTTGGTGCTCAGTCCCGGGTGGGGGGCCGCCGCTGCGGCCACCGTTGTCCTCCAGCCCTACCTGGTGACCGGTGGCAGCGCCCTGGCACCGCATCCCCGGTGGTCGCTGCGTCGCGACATCGTCAGCCGCGTCCTCGACCCCTTCACCATGATCAAGGCGGCCGCAGCCTTGAACCGGCACCCGAGTCCGAGCGCGGACGCGGACGCCGAGGGCGATCCCATCGAGGCCATCGATCCCATCGATCCCATCGAGGCCCTCCGGCCCGACTATGAAGCCGAGCTGGCGCCGGGTTTGGCGCGCTTCTTCGAACCCCGGCGCACGACCTGCCCGTGGTGCGACAGCCGCGCCATCGCCGAGCGGGTCCGCACCGGGGATCTGGCCCAGTTCAAGCCCGGCGAGTTCGTGATCGAGGAGTGCGCCAGCTGCGGCCTGTTGTTCCAGAACCCGCGCTTGACCATCGACGGGCTCAACTTCTACTACCGCGACTTCTACGACGGGTTGGGGGCCGGCGGGACGCAGTTCCTGTTCGCCCACTCTGAGCCGTCCTACCGGGGACGGGTCGACCTGGCGTGCCGGCACTCGTCACCCCAGGCGTGGCTCGATGTCGGCAGTGGCTACGGCCACTTCTGCCTCGTCGCCCGGGGGCTGCTGCCCGCGACCCGCTTCGACGGCCTCGACATGGGCAGCAGCATCGAGGAATCGTGGCGGCGAGGCTGGATCGACCACGCCTACCGGGGCTTGTTTCCCGACCTCGCCGACGAACTGCAGGATCGTTACGACACCGTCAGCATGCATCACTACCTCGAGCACACGAGAGATCCGCGCGCCGAGTTGGTAGCGGCCCACCGGGTGCTCCGACCGGGCGGCCACCTCCTGATCGAGGTCCCCGATCCCGAGTCCCGATTCGCCCAGCTGATGGGTCGGTTCTGGGTCCCGTGGCTGCAACCCCAGCATCAGCAATTCCTACCGGTCGCCAACCTCTGCCGCGCCCTCGAAGCGCACGGTTTCTCCGTCGTCGAGATCGAGCGGGGACCGGCCCATCAGCCGGTCGATCTCGGCGGTGGCCTGTGGATGTGGGCCGCCAGCTTGGCGCCCCCGCCCAGATTGCCCTGGCGGGACCCTCCCACCCCGGTGGAACGGTTCCGGCGCGGGGTGATACTCGTGGCCCTGGCACCGATTGCCCTGGCCGGCATGGCCGCCGATCGGGTCATCAAGCCGTTTGTCAGCACCAAGGCCCCGAGTTGGTCGAATACTTACCGGGTGCTGGCTCGAAAGCGCTAGTTCCGGCAGCTCGCTCGCGTCTGTGGGCTGGTTATGGCTTTGAGGGCTGTTTAAGGTCGTCCAGCGCTGTAACTCGCCCTCAGAGCCACAACTCGCCACCAGAGTGGCGGGCGAGGAGCGACTCCAGCGCTTCAGCGGCGGCGTCGGGACCGCCGGCCGCGATGAACGACGCCTGCAAGCGCACTGCCGCCTCCCGATACGACGGCTGATCAAGCACGGTGGCGATCGCCGACGCCAACTCAGGTGCCCGGACCCGCCCGAACTTCACCCGCACGCCAGCGCCGGCGTCGGTGACCTGCTGGGCGACGATCGGCTGGTCGTCCCGGATCGGCGCCACCACCAGGGGGAGCCCCTGGGCCAGGGTCTCGCACACCGTGTTGTGGCCCCCGTGCGACACCACGGCGTCCATGTGCCGAAGCAGGTCGAGTTGGGGAACAAATCCCCGCACCAACACATTGTCCGACGCGACCAGGTCCGGCGGGCCGACCACGACGCCCTGCACACGGTCGGCCAGGGCCGCCAGCGCTTCCACCGCCGAGGTCAGGAAACGCCGTCCCGCGGGCGCGTTGATCGTTCCCAGCGAGACCAGCACATGGCGCCGGGAGGGATCGAGCCACTCCCAGGGAAACTTGACCGTCGCCGGGCGGGACCCGAGCGACGGCCCGACGAATCGGTAGTGCGACGGGAAGGATCGCCCCGCCCCGGCCAGCGCCGCCGTGGTGAACGCCACCACCAGGTGCTCCGAGAAGCGGAGGTCGCCCCCGCCGGCCACGCCGAAGTCGGCCTGGAACTGGCGCAACGACGTGGCGACCCACTCGCCCACCTTGGGGAGCAGCGCGAAGGGATCCACCAGTTCGGCCGACGTAGTGGCCGAGGTGGCCCAGGGCAGGCCCCGGCGGATGGCCACGACGGCACCGGCGATGGCCTGCTGGTCGACGATAAGCACGTCGGGCCGGAACCGGTCGACGGCGGATTCCACGCCCGGGACCATGGCCCGGCCGAGGGGGAGGATGAAGTCCTCCCACAGGAACAGCAGTGCCTCGGCGCCCCGCAGCCCTTGCGAGCGTTGCCGGGCCTCGGCGACCCCTGGGTCGTCGTCGGCGGGATCATCGCCGACGGGGATCAACTCGGCGTCGGGCGGGAGCAGCGGTCGGATCGCCTTGGCATAGCCGGTCCACGCCACGACATGGCCCCGGGCCCGCAGCCGTTCCCCGACCGCCACGGTCGGGTTGGTGTGCCCCGTGAGCGGCGGCACCACGAACAGGAACCGGCTCACGAACGCTGTCTACTGCGCTCGGGCGAACGACTCGTCACGTCTGGGTAGCGTCCAGCGCTTTGGGCCCGGTTATCGTCGTGACACAGCAACAAGTGGTCCCAAAGCGCTGGCTTTGCCCCAGTCCAGCCTGGACTATCAGCGCGATCAGCCGGCGACCAGTTCGGCCAGCGGGTGCGCCGCCGAAGCCGACGGCGGGTCCAGCACGGGCGGCTGGTAGAGCGGCGCCGGTCCAACCCGGCCCGCGAACCACCACGCCAGCACGGCCCGCAAATGCGCTGGCACCTCCATCAAGATGGAGTGGCCACATCCCTGAAGGATGTTGAGCGTGAAATCGGGCACCAACGACGCCAGATCCCGGGCCCGGTCGATCACGTCGGACTCGTCCCCGTACATCGCCAGCACCGGACAGGCCAGCGACGCCAGCGGCTGGCGCGGCAACGGAACCGCGGTCAGCAGATCCTCCACCAGGCTGGTGCCGTTGATCAACGCGTCAGCCTTGCCGGCCATGCGCGTCATCTTGCGCCCGGCCGACGCCACCCAGGTCCGGGCCTCCTCCAACTCCATCCCGAACGCGATCCCCCACAGCGTCCGGGCCATTTCCTCGCCCCAGCCCTGCACCGCGAAGTGCCCCTCGACGAGCACCAGGCTGGCGACGCGCGACGGGTACGCCATGGCGAACGCCAGGCCGACGGTGCCGCCGTAGCTGTTGCCCACGATGTGCACCGGACCGTCGATCCCCAACTCGAACAGCAACCCGACCAGGTCCTCGACCGAATCCTCCAAGGCGTACCCGAGCGGCGGCCGCTCCGACAACCCGTGCCCCCGCAGGTCGTACAGCAGCACGTCGGCCCCGGCGGCGGCCAAGGGGTTGGCCAGCGTGTAATAGAAGCTCGACAGGTTGTCCATGACCAGCCCGTGGATGAACACCACGCTCGGCCGCGCCTCACCCGAGTCCGGCGAATCCGGCGCGAACCCCGGCGGCGGCGTCAGCTGCTGCACATGGAACCGCACCCCGTTGGCGACGACATCAGCCACGGCTGCCCACCGCCTCCAGGCACAGCCAGATGTGGTCGACGACCTGGCCGACCCGCAGGGCGATGATCTCGTGCAGGTCCATGTCCGCCAGGAACCCGACGAAGTCGACGGCGGCGCCGTAGTGCTCCTTCATGAGCCCCGCCAGTGCCACGAACTCGATGCTCTCGAGCTCCAGGTCGCCCGAGAACGCCGTGTCCATGGTGACGTCGACCTCGAGCAGATAGTCCTCGCCGATCACCTGGGCGAGCATTTGGGTGATGTCGGCCAAGATGGTGTCAGCGTCCATTGGTGGTCCTCTCTTTGACAAGGGTAAGGGGGGAAAATCCCCGCGTGATGCGTGAAGCCTGGGTGGGGGGGCGGGCGCCGATGGTCGTCCAGGCGACCACGTACTGGGTCACGCCGTCAACGCCGCGCACGCCGGTGCTGTCGACCCACCAGCGGTCCCCGTGATCCAATGCCGCGACCAGAAACTGCGTCCCGTCCACCTGCTTGACCTCGAAACGATGGGGTCGCCCGCCGAGGCCCGTCCCCACCGCCTTGGCGACTGCTTCCTTGGCCGCCCAGAACCGGGTCAGGCATTCGAGGCGCGTTCCCATGCCGGCGGCGCACAGGTCGAGCAGGGCGCGCTCGGACTCGGTGCACGCCAGGCCCTCGAACTGGGGGGTGCGTTCCTCGACCGCCTGGACGTCGATGCCGACCCCGCGCCCCGCGGCGTCGGTCGCTCCGACCAGGGCAACCGCGAACTCGCCCGAATGGGCGATCGAGATGCCCGTCCCGGGAGGGAGGCCGGTGACCGTCGGCCGTCCCGACGCTTCGTTGTCGATCACGAACTCGGCCGGGAACAACTCGCTCGCGCCGCGATCCCAGAGGTACTGGCGCGCTGCGTCCTTGGCCGCGATGCGGCCCAGGAGCCAGCGGTGGCGGCCCCGGGGGTTGTGCTGCTCGTACTGCGCCCGCTCGGAGGCGGCCAGGTACCGGCGCATCACAAGCTCCCGGTTGGCCGGGTCGGGCCAGCGGTCGCGGAGCAGGTACCACCCACCGGGGCGGTCCTCGGCGATGCGATTCGACTCCGGCCAGCGCAGCATCGGGCTGATCCGGTCGTCGGTGACGAAGCGCCGGTCGGTCCAGCCCGTGATCCGGGCCCACACCGTGCCGTCGGGTTGGCGCACTTCGAGGTCGGCGGCGACCGACGTGTCGGTCATCGTCCGGACCCACACCGTGCAGCCCATCGGCAGGCCGGCCGCGGGGTGGGCAGCGAAGAGCTCGATCAACTCGATCGAAGCGGGGAACGCCATCCGGTCCGCCGCCACCATCGTCTGGATCCAGAAGCCCAGGAGCTGGCCGGCGTTGTCGAGCAGGCCGCCCGGGGCCTCGAGGCTGACCAGCTGGCCACGAATCCCGTTGTCGGCGTAGCCCGTGATCTCCCGCACGCCCTGGAACTGAGGGCCGTGAAAGAGCCAGCGATCCCGGTACAGCTCCTCCGCCCGCACCGGCGAGGATCGCTCGCCCAGCAACTCCTCGGCCCGGTTGGGCGGGGCGACCGGGAACCGGTCGGCGACGAGGACCTTGGCCCGGGCGTAGCCCTGCAGGGCTACATCGACGTGGCCCTCCACATCCAACGCGGCCGTGATGGTCAAGGTGACGGGATCGGTCGGCGCCAGCCACCGAAGCGCCCGGACCTTAGCCATACCGACGATGGCTCGGTCGCCGACCAGCGGCCGGGCGGCGTCCATCATCATCTCCAACCTGGTGGTCATGGGAACGACGGGGAACTTGTCGGCCATCTCCGGCCATCCCGCCGCCTGGCGGTAGAAGCAGTGGTGCGCCAGGTACGGCATCGTCTCGATCGACACCACCCGCGTCGTCGTGGCGCTCGTCGGCACCGGCGGGGCTGACCACGTCCGGAGTACGGCGCTGACCGCCTCGTGGGCGTCGGCCAGCACGGAATCGAACTCCGACAGGATCGGGTGATCTCCAGCCGGACGGGCCGGAGCCGGGACGGCGGTGAGCGGTGCCACGTCGTCCGCAAAATGGACGAGGGGGGAGCCGAGGTGCAGCGCCACCGACCTGGCGTCGCGACCGGCGGCCTGCGGCGCCAGGACGGCCAGCGCCGGCGCCCGGCCCTCGACCCACAGGGCGACCGCCACCCGGAGCAGCTGGTCCAGCCCATCGTTCTTGGAAGTGCAGGCGCTGATGACGAGCTGCTCGCGGTCGCGCAGGGCGTCGTCGATGAACCCGGTGAGACTGCCGCTGCCGACCTGCACGAACGCCCGGACCCCCTCGTCGTGGAGGCGGCGCACCATGGGGCCGAAGCGCACCGGCTCGACCAGGTGGCGCCACGCCAGCCGGCGGACCCCTTCGAGGTCCTCGGGGTAGGGGCCGGCGATGGTGGCCGACCAGATCGGCGTCGTGGCGGTCCGCAGCGGCAGCTCGCGCAGTTGCTCGCCGATGGCCGCCAGGTAGGGCTCGACCATCGGCGTGTGGAAGCCGGAACGAAATTCCAGCACCTGACCCATGACGCCTTCGGCCCGCAACCGTCCGAGGGCCACCGCGATGCTGGCCTCGTCACCGCAGATGATCGACTGGTGGGGACAGTTGTCGTGGGAGACGACGATCCGATCGAGTCCCGTGATGGCCGCCTCGGCCATCTCGGCGCCGCAGCCCAGGGCGGCGAACACCACGCCCGGTACCTCGATGCTGTCCTTGTCGAAGGCATCCATGACACGGTCGAGGTCGGCGCGGTCGTGCATGCCTGCCGCGATCATGGCGTTCCACTCGCCGATGCTGTGACCCGCCAGCACGTCGGGTTGGACCCCCAGGCGCCGTAACGCCGCGTCCAGGAGCCGACCCACGCCGAGGGTGGCCAGGCTGTGGCGGCCCAGCGTCTCGATGCCGCGGCGCTCGGGATCGGCCAACCCGAAATGGGCGGCCACGCCATCCACCCGAGGGTCGAAGACCTGCTCGATGCCGGGGAAGACGAATGCCAGCTTGGCGGTCGCATCGGCCAGCAGCGGGGCGGAGGTGAACCAGACATCGTTGCGACCCCGCCACGGGCGGCCCCGCGCCACGACCTTGCGGGCCAGTTCCAGTCGCGTCGGGTTGGGGTCCACGACCGCCAGGCGCCACGGCCCCGCAGCGGGGACCGACTGCAGGTCGTCGCGAGCCAGCAGGTCGGCGTCGTCGGCCGCCAGCTTCCGGATCAGTTCGTCGCTGGTTGCCCCGGCCAGCAAGAGGACCCGCTGCGAGACGCCACTGCGCCGGGCGCGAGTGAAGCTGGGCGCGGCCCCCGCTCGGGCATTGGGGGCTTCCTCCAAGATGACGTGGGCGTTGATCCCCCCGAAGCCGAAGGCGTTGACCGCGGCCCTCCGGGGCACGCCGCCTCCGAGCTCGCCCCACTCGGTGGTCTCGGTCATGGGCGCCAACCGGGTGCCGGCCAGCGCCGGATGGGGGTCCTCGCAGTGCAGCGTCGGAGGCAGGCTCCGGTGATGGATGGCCAGCGCCGCCTTGATCAGGCCCGCCATCCCCGCGGCCGGCATGGCGTGGCCGATCATGGACTTGACCGTGCCCAGTCCGATCGCGGGGCCGGCCGAGCCGAACACCCGGGCGAGGGTGGTGAGCTCAGCTTCGTCGCCCACCTGCGTCGCGGTGCCGTGGGCCTCGATCATGGAGACCGCACCGGGCGCCGTCGGGTCGAGCCCGGCCGCTGCCCAGGCCCGCTCCAACGCCAGCATCTGGCCCTCGACCCGGGGCCGCATCAGGCTGGCGTCGCGCCCGTCACTGGCCACGCCGCTGCCCCGGATGACGGCGTAGATCCGGTCGCCCCGCCGCTCGGCGTCGGCCAGGCGGGTGAGGACGACCATGCCGATGCCTTCGCCGATCAAGATGCCGTCGGCCCGCCGGTCGAACGGCCGGATCTGCTGGCTGGGGCTGAGCGCCCGCAGCTGGGAGAACACGCTCCACAGCGTCACGTCGTGGCAGAGGTGCACGCCCCCGGCAATGACCATGTCGCACCGGCCCCGGTCCAGCTCCGCGATGGCGTGGTCGACCGCCAGCAGTGACGAGGCGCAGGCCGCGTCCACGGTGTAGGCGGGACCCTGGAGGTCGAGCCGGTTGGCGATGCGCGAGGCGGCCAGGTTGGGAACGAGTCCGATCGACGCCTCGGGCCGCTCGGGGCCCAGGCGAGCCTGGAAGTCGCGACCCACTTGGACCAGTTGGTGCTCACTCAGGCCCGGGACCAGCTCCCGCAGGCTGGCGACGAGCTGCTTGCCCGCCCGGATGCGCTGGTCGAGACGGGCCACACCGGCCGAGAGGTAGCCGCCCCGGCCCAGGATGACCCCGGTTCGGCCGCGGTCGCCCAGCCGCTCCTCGCCGCCCGCGTCGGCGATGGCCGCCGCCGCCACTTTCAGCGACAGCAGTTGGTCGGGCTCGGTGCTGTCCACCGCCACGGGCATGATCCCGAAGGCGGCCGGATCGAAACTGGCGAGGTCGTCGACGAAGCCGCCCCGCCGGCAGTAGAACTTGTCGCTGGCGGGTTCGGCCCACGACTCGGGGTCGTAGTACGAGGGATCCCAGCGGGTGGCCGGAACGTCGGTGACGGAATCCACCCGGTTGACAATGTTGTGCCAGTAGGTCTCGAGGTCGGGGGCGCCCGGGAACAGCGCCGCCATCCCCACGATTGCGATGTCGGTCATGGACGTGCGATCGCGTCACGCATGTAGACGACCTGGGAGACATCTCGCGGACCCCACGCCAGCTCGCGGAGCAGGCAGGCGACACCGTCGTCCACGCCGATGAGGCCCACGCCGCGGCGGGCATACTCCCGCTCCAGTTCCGCCGACACCATGCCCGCCCCGGCCCAGGGGCCCCAGTCGACCGCCAGCACCCGGCCCCGGAACCGGCCTGCCCAGGTGCGGGCCAGGCTGTCCAAGGCGTCGTTGGCGGCGGCGTAGTCCGCCTGGCCCCGGTTACCGAACACCCCGGCGACGCTGGCGAACAGCACCAGGAACCCCAGGTCGCTGCGAAGGGAAGAAACGAGGTGGCGGGCGCCGTCGACCTTGGTGCGGAACACCCGCTCGAATGATTCCATGCCCTTGTCGCTCATCCGCTTGTCTTCGAGCACCCCAGCACCGTGAATGACGCCGTCGAGGCGGCCGTGGCGGGCGTAGATGTCGGCCACGATGGACTGCACCGCTTCGCCGTTGCGGACGTCGGCCACGTGGTACCGGGCCGATGCCGCGGTCTCCGCCAACTGGGCCAGGCCGGCCCGAATCTCACGGGTGGCGAGCAGCCGAGCGGTGGCCACCTCGACCTGACCGGGGATGCGGGAGCCGCTTGCGATCAGGGCTCGGCGGATGGACGGGGCATCGAGAGCGGAGGCGGTGATGGCATCCTCGTCACCGGTCGGCGCCTGGGTGCGGCCGATCAGCTCGATGTGGCAACCCGTGGCCCGGGCCAGTTCGATGGCCACCTTGGAGGTGATGCCCCGGGCCCCGCCGGTCAGCAACACCACCGAATCGGGGCCGAGATCCAAGGCAGCCGACGCCGCTTCGATGTCTAGCTCAGGGGTGCGGGGAGTCGGGCGCAGCTCGACCGGTGTCACCCGCCGGGTCCAGCGAAGCCCTCGGGCGTAGCCGACCATGACCGGTGGCTGATCCGCGGTCAGCTCGGCCAGCAGGGCCGAGGCGACCGATCCGGCCCGCTGCTTCGGGTCGACGTCGACCACCTGGCTGACCAGGTCGGGGTACTCGGCTCGCATGGTGCGCACCAGCCCGCCCAGGCCGAGTCCGGCGTCAGAACTGTCGACGTCGTCGTCGAAGCCGAACCGGCCGCCGTCGCCGGTGGCGCCGACCAGGCGGCCCACGCCCCGCTCGGCCGCTTCCCGGAGCACCGAGAAGGCGCCCGGGAGGACGGAGGCGTGATCAGGCTCGAGGGCCCCGAGGTGGATCAGCGCATAGGCGCCGTCGAGGACCGCGAGGCTCTCCTCGTTGCCCGACTCACTCTGCTCGGTGTCGAGGATGAAGACGTCGGCGCCCCGGTGCTCGAGGAGTTCGGACAGTTCCAGGCCGATGCCGAGGCCGCCGTCGACGATCACATAGCGGCGGCCGGCCAGCAGGTCGCCGGTGGCGGGCGGCTCGGGCAGGGTGTCGAGCTCTTCGAGAACCACGAGGTGGCGGCTGGTCACGGCGTCGACGGCGTCGACGACGGGGACAGCGGAGGAGGCGGGCTTGGCCTCGGCCGGCGGACCGGCGTGGGCCACGATCCAGTCGGCGATGGCGTTGAGGGTCTTCAAGCGGGCCAACTGCTCGACGGTCGCCTCGTCGATGGAAGCACCGTCGGCTCCGCCGAGGCCGACGCGCTCGGCCAGCTCGCCCAGGATCTCGGTCCGCTTGATGGAGTCGATGCTCAGGTCGGCTTCGAGGTCGAGGTCAGGGTCGAGCATGTCGCTCGGGTAGCCGGTGCGGTTGCTGACGATGGCCAGCACGGCGTCGAGGATTCCGGCGCGGGTGAGGGGACCGTGCGGGGCGGGGGCCGGGGTGGGCGTGACCGTGTTGACGGTGGAAGCCGCAACCACGGCCGTGGCCCGAGCCGGAAGGGCGGTGGCTGCCACCGCCGGGATCGAGTCGAGCGGCGGGAGGCTTTTCCCACCTGTTCCGAGATAGCCGAGGAGGACGTCACGCTGCGCGGCCACCAGTTCCCGGGAGCTGCGGAGGAACTCGAGCACGGCCACGTCCCGGTCGGCGGGTGCCGCGGCTGCCAGCGGGGTGATCGGGGGGACGGTGGTCATGGGCTGGAGGCCGCCGGGGAGGGGGGCGCCGTCGGCGGTGCGCACCAGGTGGCCGTTGACCAGCCAGCCTGGGCGGCGCGCGACCTCGGCGAGGGAGACGCTACGGACCTGGCGGCCCCGGAAGAGGGCCTCGGTGTCGACGGGGACGCCGGCCGCGGCCAGTTCGCCCAGCGCCAGCAGCAGGCGGGGCAGGCCTGGTTCGCCCGCCACGTCGCAGGCCACGGCGGTATGGGGTCGGCCGGCGAGGATCTTGTCGACCAGGCCGGTGAGCACCCGGCTCGGACCGGACTCGACGAAGACCCGGGCGCCCGCGGCGTACATGGCCTCGACCTGGTCGACGAAGCGGACCGGTTCGGCCACTTGGTTGGCCAGGGTGTCCCGGACGGCGTCGGGGCCCGCCGGGTAGGGCTCGGCGGTGGTGTTCGACCACACCGCGATGCTGGGGGTGCGCACGGCGCGGTGGTCCAGCTCGGCGCGCAGCGTGGTCGCCGCGCCGGCGACGAGGGTGCTGTGGAAGGCGCAGGCGACGGGGATCTGCTTGGCCGCGATGCCCTGGGTGGCGAGTCGGTCGAGCGCCGCGTCGATGGCCGCGGTGGGGCCCGAGATCACGACCTGGTTGGGGGCGTTGTGATTGGCGATGCGGACGCCGTCGCCCGGTGTGAGCAGCTGCTGGACCGCGCCGGCGGGGGCGCTGACCGCGGCCATGGTGCCCGCGTCGTCGCCTGCCGCAGCGAGGATTGCGTCCGCCCGGGCGGCGCTGAGGGCGACCAGTTCGTCGCGGTCCAGGGCGCCGGCGGCGCTGAGCGCGACCAGTTCGCCGTAGCTGTGGCCACCGGCCAGGTCGGGGTGAACGCCGAGGGTGCCGAGCAGGCCGTGCATGGCAAGTCCGGCCACGCCGAGGGTCGGCTGGGCCACGCGGGTGTCGGTGATGGCGGCGCGCTGGCGCTCGGTTTCGGCCCGGCTGAACGCGGCCGGGGGGAACATGATCGGCGCCAGGTCGCCCAGCGCCTCGAGGTGGCGGCGGAGGCGGGGAAAGGCGACGAAGAGGTCGGCCAGCATGCCGGGGGACTGGCTGCCCTGGCCGGGGAAGAGGAAGGCGACTTTCCCCGTCTCCTGGTTCGACGCCAGGAAGACGCCGGGGGCCGCATGGAAGGAGCGGGCGTGGCCGAGCTTGGTAGCCAGATCGTCCAGGTCGGTGGCGACCAGCGCCGCCTGGACCGGGCCGCGGGTCCCGGCCATGGTCCAGGCCAGGTCGCGGAGGCGCCACGGGTGGCCGGCGCCGTCGTTGGCCGCCAGGAGCTGGGCCAGGTAGTCCATCTGCTTGGTCGCCGCGGCCTGGTCGGCGCCGCGGAAGACGAACAACTCAGCCGGCCATTGTTCGAGCCCCTGCTCGGGCTCGGGGCCGCCGTCGTAGGCGCTGAGCACCGCGTGGAAGTTGGTGCCGCCGAAGCCGAAGGCGCTGACGCCGGCGAAGCGCTCGGCGGGCGGGGCGTTCCAGGGGCGGGCCTCGGTGTCGAAGAAGAAGGGGCTCTGGTCGCCGTCCCAGTAGCCGTTGGGCTGCTCGAGCTGGCCGGTGGGGGGGCGGACCCCGCTGGACAGCGCCCGGGCGACCTTGATGATGCCGGCCAGGCCGGCGGCGCACTTGGTGTGCCCGATCTGGGACTTGACCGACCCCAGGGCGCACGTGCCGGGCGTGGCGCCCGACTCCGTGAACATCTCGGTCAAGGTGGCCAGTTCGGTGCGGTCGCCGACGACGGTCCCGGTGCCGTGGGCCTCGACCAGACCGACCTGGGCAGGGGAGACGCCGGCCATGGTGTAGGCCCGCTCCAGCGCCCGGCGCTGGCCTTCGGGGCGGGGGGCGGTGAGGCCCAGGCTGCGCCCGTCGCTCGATCCGGCGATGGCCTTGATGACGGCGTAGATCCGGTCGCCATCGCGCTCGGCGTCGGCCAGGCGCTTCAGAACGAGGCAGGCGGCGCCTTCGCCGAGGGCGATGCCGTCGGCCTCGGCGTCGAAGGTGCGGCAGCGGCCGCTCGGCGACAGGGCGTGGACCGAGGCAAAGAGCAGGAAGTCCTGCAGGCCGTTGTGCACGTCGGCGCCGCCGCAGAGGACCATGTCGCTGGTCTGGGATCGCAGTTCCTTGCAGGCCACGTCGAGCGCCGCCAGCGAGGAGGCGCAGGCGGCGTCGACGGTGTAGTTGGAGCCACCCAGGTCGAGGCGGTTGGCGATGCGACCCGCGATGACGTTGGAGAGCACGCCGGGGAAGGAGTCCTCGTTGAGCGCCGGCAGGTGGGCGTCGAGCTCGGCGGGGAGGGGGCCCAGG
>JAUTXM010000364.1 GCA_030838025.1 Acidimicrobiaceae bacterium | reverse complement strand
CGTCCGGGTCCTCGCCCGACGAGGGGCATCGTTGGCCCGGTCGGCGACCGAAGCCGTGGCGCAGGCATCGGCGGCGTTGGGCGCGACCAACGGCCGTCTTCGAGAACTGCTGGGCGAGGAGATTGCGGAGCCGGTGCCGATGCTGCTCGAGGCGGAACCGGCTCTGCAGTCGCAAGCGGGTGTGCTGGCTTCGCTGGCCGGCACGGTGGGGTTGCTGGTCGCCACGATCGAAGGCGCCACGGTCCAGGATTGGGAGCGTCCTCGACCGCACACCGACGCCACCGCGGCCGAGATGGTGTGGCTGGCCCTGCATGACGCCAAGCACCGGCTCCAAGACGCCGAAGCGGTCCTCGACGCGGCGTTGGCCCGTACCCCGGGGGCATGGGCGAACGCCGACGAGCAACCTTCGGAGGTTCAGTTCCGGCACGGGTGACCGGTGATCCAACCGGTCGATCGGCGACGACGGGGGGCCCGGGAGACGTGCCCCGCGTGGGCGACCCGCGGTTGCGCCGATCGGGTCGATGTGCGCCTCACCGTCGCCGTCGACGGCTCACCGTCGCCCACCTGGGGGGGGTGGGTGGGCAGCGATGCCGTCGAGCTTGGAAAGCTCCGAGTGGTCGTCCGAGATCGCTATCGTGCGGCCGATGTCCAGCACCGACGACCAGGGTGAGTACCTGCGTCGTGTTCTGGTCCATGGGCCGCAACCCGCCTGGGTCGAAGTGGTCGACTACGACGAGGGGTGGCCGGCGAGCTACGAGCGCCACGCCAGCTGCCTGCGGGCCACCCTCGGCGGCCGATTGCTTCTGATCGAGCACATCGGGTCCACGTCTGTTCCGGGGCTGGCAGCCAAGGCGGTCATCGACATCGTGATCGGTGTCGCCGATCCCGACGACGACGCAACCTACATCCACGACCTGGAGGCCGCGGGCTACGACCTACGCGTCCGGGAGGCAGGGCACCGATGCCTGCGCGGCGGCGGGCCGGGCGCGGCCGTGAACCTTCATTGCTACCGGCCCGATGACCCCGAGGTGCGGCGTTACGTGGTTTTCCGGGACCACCTGCGCGCCCACCTGTCCGACCGAGACCTCTACGCGGCGGCGAAACGCGCCCTCGCCGGCCGTGAATGGCCCGACATGAACTACTACGCCGATGCCAAGTCGCCTGTCATCGAGGAGATCATGCGCCGAAGCTCGGCGCCGGAGTAGCTCCCGTCTGCCTCGCGTCGGAGATGCCTGAGTTCGGCTTCGGGCCCCAGCCTTTGCCGCCGGCTGTCCATCGGGAGGTATCGCTGATGTCATTACCGACCACACCGGTAGGGCGAAGCGAAGGACGGGTACGATTGATCCGGGACTACAGGAAGTGAGAGGGGGTCAAAACGTGGCCACTCGCGAGGAAGTGTTGGCGCGGACGTTCGTGGAGTTGGCCGACACCCTGGTCGACGACTTCGACGTCATCGAACTGTTGACGATGCTGAGCGAACGCTGCGTTGAGCTGCTCGGCGCGTCGGCGACGGGGATCCTGCTGGGCGACCAACGAGACGGACTGCAGATGATCGCGGCGTCAAGTGAGCAGGCGCAGCTGTTGGAGCTGTTCCAGCTGCAGAACCGCGAGGGGCCGTGCCTGGACTGCTACCGCACCGGGCAGCCTGTCGTTCATCCCGATCTGGCGACGGTGAACCCCTGGCCGCGCTTTGGGGCGGTCGCCCTCAAGGCGGGACTGCCGTCCGTGCATGCCTTTCCGATGCGGCTACGGGAACGGGTCGTGGGCACCCTCAACCTGTTCATGGGCCAGGTCGGACCCTTGTCGGCCGCCGATATCATCGCCGCCCAGGCCTTGGCCCACGCGGCATCCATCGCGGTATTGCACGACCACGCCGCCCTCGACAGTCGCATCATGGTCGGCCAGTTTCAACATGCCCTGAACAGCCGGGTCGCGATCGAGCAGGCCAAAGGCGCCCTAGCCGAGCGCGCCGGCATCACCATGGACGAAGCGTTCGCCCGGCTCCGACGCCACGCCCGAAGCCACAACCTGAAGCTGAGCTCACTGGCTGTATCCCTCGTCGAGCGCACCCTCTCCGAAGCCGAGCTGGCCGAGATCGTTCAGAACACCGGGACGGGAGCATCCAGGCGCCGGGAACGACCGCCCGCCGCATCGCGCAAAGGCTGATCGAGGTCGAGTTCTCGGCGCGATCCGGCAGCCGCGGGTCAGCCGCCGGATCCTCGAGCATTGAGGAGAACTACGGACAGGCCAATGGCGTGGACCTAACAGGACGACCGCGTCGTTCAGTCTCGTGATCGCTCGAGTGTCCTCGCGGCGGTTGGGATGCAGCGAAGAGCGACCAGAGGTATTTGCGCCCTGTCGATCAGTGGTAGTCGATGGCCGCGCGGCGAGCCGAGTGATGTGCTCGGCGGGGGTTGGGCACCGGCCCCGATGTCGAGGAGCCCGGTTGTTGGGCGGCGTGGCGGACGAACCCGGTGTCGCCGCCGTGCCTGTGGCTTTCAGGGACGGCGGCGACGGTGGGGTTCTTGTGGTTGGGGCGGGTCTTGTGACCGGCGCCGGCGCAACGGGTGTCAACGTTTCGGGGGCGTCTGAGCGGTGGAAGCGGTTCGGTGTCGGGTGACGTCGATGTGGGAGGCGGTCAACGGTGGCTCGTCGGGACCGTGGGGTCCGTTGGGCCGCTGTGGTCGGGGTGGGGAAACGGAATGGATGGCAGTTGCGTGGCCTGGTGGCGTTCGGGGGCCGTGGTGGCGTCGAGGAGGAGCTCGGCGTCCTCGAGGTGGTGGGTGGCGTCGTGCACCGCCGACCACACCAGCTCCCCGGGGGTGGCGCCGTGGTGGGGTTGGCGGCGCCGCCAGTCTTGGGTGGTCGCCCCTGCGATGGTGGCGGTGAGGCGCCTGGCGTTGTCGGCCAGCGCCGCCCGGACCTGGGAGACGGTGGGACGCGACGGCACCGATCGTGGGGTTTCGGTTGCCGCTGCAATGGGCTGGAGGGCGTCGTCGCCGAACAGGTGGCGCAGGCCACGGTCGGCCGCGGCCAACACGTGTGCGACTCGCAGCGCCGGTTCCAGGGCCGACCACGATCCGCGCCCGGGGCCTCGATTACGCAGCGTGTGCTCGGGGTGGGCGAGCAGCGACGCCAGGCGTCGTTCGACGACCGCGGTGACGGCGATGGCGTGGCGGGGGTCCAGGTCCTCGGGTCCTTGGCCGCATCCCCGGCATCTGTTGGCCCGCCCGGCGCCCCCGGAGCGGGCGGTGCCGTCGGCTTCGTCCTGGTCGTCGTCGGGGACGGGACTGGATTGTCCGCATTGTCCGCTCATTGGAGCCCCTCAGCTCCGCCGAGGTGGTCGCTCGACCCGTTGCCGTTGGGGCGGATCGGGTAGGTCGCTCCCTGCGGGGTGATTGCGCCGGCAGGCCTGCCGCACCGCAGGCGAGCGGACGGGCGGTGATGTTGCGGTGGGGCCGATGGGGCAGTCCGCCTGGTCGAGCACCGGGTCCGGTCGCACGACAACGACGCCAGGGCTGGGGGCGGTGACGAGGTACAGCCTCGGCGCCGTCACCGCCGGCACCAGCGTTGCTCGGCCCCCGCCGGTCTCGTGGCCCACGGGGCATTTGGGTGGTGGCGGCGTCGCCTGCCGCGGCGGGGCGCGATTCGAGGTTGGCTTTCGGGTCGACTGCGGTTTCGATCGGGGCCGGGTCGAATGGTGGTGATGGTGGACAAGACGTCCTTCCCTGGGTAGGGAGGCGTCGAGTC
Source organism: Acidimicrobiaceae bacterium (assembly GCA_030838025.1). Lineage (GTDB taxonomy): Bacteria > Actinomycetota > Acidimicrobiia > Acidimicrobiales > Palsa-688 > JALYXV01. The sequence goes on along the minus strand of JAUTXM010000364.1, from coordinate 106 downwards.
CGAAGAGGGCGAACCATGCGCTCGTCCTGCCCGAACAAGGCGTCTCAGTTGAGCCTTGCGTCGCCAGGGTCCAGAGCAACGATTCCCCGGGGGCCGCCCAAGGTCT
>JAUTXM010000362.1 GCA_030838025.1 Acidimicrobiaceae bacterium | reverse complement strand
CCGGCCCACCCCCGCGGTTCCCGACGTGCCCGCGGTGCCCGCGGTGTCCGCTGTCATGGGGTCCGCTCCGCAGCCGCGACCACCAATTGTCGTTCGCCGTCGGTGCCCACCCGCTCGATGTGTTCCTGGGCGACCGACAGAAGTGTCCGGCGGAAATGATGGCTGACGATCGTCAAGGTGGCGGGCAGAATCTCCTCGAACGCCGACACCAGTCGCTCGGCGGCGACATCCTCGCTGACTCCCTCGGATCGCAGCGTCTGGCGAACGTAGCGGTCGAAAAGGTCAACCGCCCTTTCCGCCGTCTCCCGCATGGCGACGGTATGCAATCGCGCCAGCTCCAGCAGCTCCGGCAGGGGCAGGCCGTGCTGGAGCAGGCGCAAGCCGGCCGCGGCCGCGGTGACGTCCGCCTGCGAATACCGGTCCTCGCCACTGACTCGATGGGGCACCAGCAGGCCCTCGCGGACCACGGCGTCAAGGACCACGCGAGGGATGCCGCTGCGCTCCGCGAGCTCGGCGATGGTGAGCCACTCGTGACGGTCGTCGCCATCGGTGGCGCCAGAACCGTGGGGCTCGCGGCTGTCGCGGCCCTCGCGGGTCTCAGATGCTTCTGCTTGGCTGGCGACGGCGGCAATCAGCTCCTCGTCGGCATGGTCGAGCTCCCCCGCGAGGAGCCGCTGGATGACCGCCAAGGCGAAGCCCCGCCCCTGCAGCCGGCGGATCTGGGCCAGGCGTTCGAGGTGCTCGTCCCCATACCAGGCCAGACGGCCGATTCGCGTCGGAGGAGGGAGCAAGGTGCGGGCCTGGTAGTACCTCACCGTGTCCACCGAGGTTGCGGCTCGCGCCGCCAGCTCCTCGACCCGATACGGCATGCACCCACTCTAGGAGTGGTTGCTCACAATGTCCAAGCATGGCCGCGGTCTTCGGCGCGGTGTTCGGTGCGGTGTTCGGGACGCTCTGCGGGGAACCCCGACGACTAGCATCGGCGCGCACCAATGACACGGTATCGATCGCTCGTCATGGCGTTCTTGGTGGTGACGCTGACCGTGGGTGGGTCGAGCGCGACCGTCAGCCTGCTCGGTCGTGCCCACGGTCAGGCGGCAGTTGCGAGTGTGGCGTCGGCGCCTTCTCCGCGTGACGGCTTGACCGCCGGCGCCTCGCCAATCGACCTGCTGATCGGGACCAAGCGAAACGATCGTGAGCCGATTGGGCGCCTGCTCCTCGCGGTCGCCCTGGTGCTCCTCTCGGTCGCGGCACGTGGTCGACGTGGTTGGACCGTGAATGGGAGCCGCACCATCCCCTTCCGCGAGACATCGGGTCACTCCTTGCGGTTGCGCGCTCCTCCGGGCGCCCTCTCCTTCGCTCTGCGCTGACGACGCTCGCTCCCATGTGAGGCGCGCCGCGGCGCTTCCCATACGGAGCTTGCCGCGGCCAGGTGATGGCCGCGGCCGTCAGGCAGGCCCCGGGGGCCTGTCCGGAGGAGAGGCACATGACCGACCTCGAACAAAGGCGCGACCCCGACGAGATGCGAAGTTCAAGTGACGACTTCGCGTTCGCGGAACCGATCCCCTTACCTGTCGACCCGCAGTTTCTGCCGGGACCTGGGTGGCGCTACCGGTTGAAACGGCGCATGCTCGGAGCTCCGTTGCACACCGAGCAACTGGAGCACGAGACGCTCGGGAAGCCGACCGCGTTGGCGGTCTTCGCCAGCGACAACCTGTCGTCGGCCGCCTACGGCACCGAACAGATATTGGTCCATCTCGTCAAGTACGTGGGACTGGCGGCGTTCGCCCTGGTCGTGCCCATCACGGTCGCGCTGCTGGTGGTCCTCGGGTTGTTGATCCTCTCCTATTGCCAGACGATCGAGGCCTATCCGGCCGCCGCCAGCGCCTATCTGGTCACCAAGGACAACTTCGGCCTTCGACCTGCCTTGGTGGCTGCCGTCTCGCTGCTGACCGACTACATCTTGACGGTGGCGGTCTCGGTGGCCGCCGGGACCGCGGCGCTCACTTCGGTATTCAGCGCGCTGACCCCGTTCAGGGTTCCCATCTCGATCCTCTTTGTGGCGATCATCGCGTTCGGGAATCTTCGAGGGGTTCGGGAGGCCGGTCGGGTCTTCGCGATTCCGACGTATTTCTTCCTGATCAACATCGGCATTCTCATGGGTTGGGGCCTCATTCGGATGGCCTTCGGCGGACTGCCCCACGCCGATCTGCACCACGCCGGTCTGGTCCATGTCGGGAAGCCGGGTTCGGGGTTGCTCCAGGGGGCGGCGTTCTTCGTCGTCCTGCGGGCGTTCGCCTCGGGAGGTGCCGCCGTCACCGGAGTGGAAGCCATCTCGGACGGAGTCCCCGCATTCCGGCCTCCGGCCTGGCGCAACGCCCGAACGACCCTTGTTTGGATGGGATCGCTCCTGGCGGTGATGTTCCTCGGTCTGTCGGTCCTGGCGGCCAAGACCCACGTCATTCCGTACGAAAATGGAACGCCAACCGTCGTGGCCCAGATAGGAAAGCTGGTCTACGCCGGAGGCCCCCTTGGCCACGTGCTCTATCTGGGGCTGCAGGCGGCGACCATGCTGATTCTCATCCTGGCCGCCAACACCAGTTTCGCGGACTTCCCGCGGCTGGCGAACTTCGCCGCGGTCGACAATTTCATGCCCCGGCAACTCATGAAACGTGGGCACCGGTTGGTGTTCTCCAATGGCATCTTGGTCCTCGCGGCGGCCGCGATCGCCCTGATTGTGGCCACCGACGCCGACGTGAACCGGCTCATCCCCCTCTATGCCATTGGCGTGTTCACCAGCTTCACCCTCTCGCAGAGCGGCATGGCCCGGCGCCACCTGAGACGCCGTCAACCCGGTTGGCGCAAAGGGTTGCTCATCAACGGGTCCGGCGCCGTGCTCACTGCCATCGTCGATGTGGTGATCGCGGTCACCAAGTTCATCGACGGCGCCTGGGTCATACTCCTGGCGGTGCCGATCCTGGTCGCGCTGCTCCTGCGGCTCAATCGTCAATACCAGGCCGAGGACACCGAACTGATAGCCGACGCCCCCAAGGTGGCGACGGCACCGATCCTGCGCCGCCACGTGGTGCTCGTCTTCGTCGACCAACTCGACCTGGCGACCGCCCGCGCCATCCAATACGCCCGCACGCTGATGCCTGACCAGCTCCGTGCCGTGCACTTCGTCGTGGACGCCCAGCGGGGGGAAGCCCTGGCGTCGGACTGGCGGCGGCTTGGACTCTCCCGGGTGCCGCTCGAGATGCGGGCCTGCCCCGACCGTGTCATCCCCAGGGCCGCGATCGAGGTGACCGCGGAGCTCCTCGCCGACGGCGACACCGAGGTTTCGGTACTGCTTCCCAACCGGAAGTATCGGGGCCTGTGGCACCGGATCCTGCACGATCAAACGGCCGACGAGATCAGCAAGGAGGTCTCCCGACTGCCCCATGCCAACGTCACGTTGGTGCCGTTCCACTTCGGCGGTCAGGACGGCCCGGGTCGGGCGATCATCCCGATCGCGCCGCGGGCGGTGGCGACTCGCCGGCGCGACAGCCGAACGCTGCATCCGTTGCCGGAGCCCCGCCCCGACGGCAGCACGCCAATCGGATTCGTTCGCTTCCGCCACCGGGTCACTGTCCGGGGCAAGGTCCGATCGGTGCGCGTCCAGCCTCGGGCCGGAACCCCGACCCTGGAGTGCGTGCTCGGCGACGAGACGGGTCAGATTTCGGTCGTGTTCTACGGCCGCAGGGAGATCAACGGGATCGCCGTCGGGAGGGCGTTGTCGGTCGAGGGAATGGTGGGCGAGCACCATGGCCGACTCGCCTTTTTGAACCCCCAGTACGAGCTGGCGTGAGTTACTTGAACCAGATGCGCTGGTACTCGCGGCTCTGCGGATGCAGCAGCAGGGCCACCAGCGCGATCTCGAACATCAGCGTGACGAGATTGGTGGCCAGCGGGTTGTGAAGCACAACCAGCCGGAGGACGAAGGGCAGCACGGCCATCGTGATGCCGAGGCCGTAGCCCCACTTCTTCTCGTTGGCGATGCCATAGCCCGCGCCTATCCCGCCGACCGAGATGGCCAGGAGGATCGGGTTGGTGAGGCCGCCAAACAGCAAGCCGAACGCGGCGTTCATGTACAAGATGATCACCGCGATCATGAGGGTCTGAGGCTGGGTGGTGTCGATCCACCGGTTGGCGGGCATACCTTCAGTTTGGCACTCGTGGCCGCGATAGCGGGCGCAAGCTGACTGATCCCGCCAACTGGCCGCACGCAGCGTCGATGTCGGTGCCCCGGTTGCGACGAACCGTGGCGTTGACACCCTCCGAAACCAGCCACGCCCGAAAGGCGCGGACCGTGGCAGGGGGGGTGCCGCGCACGTGGTAGCCGGGTGTGGGATTCAGCGGGATGAGGTTGACATGGGCTCCCAGGGGACGGACGAGCGCTGCGAGTTCGTCGGCGTCGGACGGTCGGTCGTTGACGCCGTCGATCAGGGCCCACTCGAACGACAGGCGGCGGCCCTTCATGGCCCGGTACTCGTGGCAGGCCGCGATCACCGCCGCCAGCGGCCAACGCCGGTTGATGGGCACCAACTCGTTGCGTAGGCCGTCGTTGGCGGCATGCAGCGACACCGCCAGGTTGACGGGCAGCGGCTCCTTCGCCAGTCGCCGGATGCCCGGGACCAGGCCCACAGTCGAGACCGTAATGTGCCGGGCCGAAAAGCCCAGGTCCTGATGGAGCCGCTCGACCGCCCCCCACATGGGGCCGTAGTTGGCGAGCGGTTCGCCCATGCCCATGAACACCACGTTGGCCACGCGTCGCGGTCGGGCTTCGGTGACGGCCGCCACGACCTGCTCCACGATCTCCCCGGTGGTGAGGTGGCGGGTGAATCCGGCTTGTCCGGTGGCACAGAAGCTGCATTTCATGGCACAGCCGGCCTGAGTCGACACGCAGACCGTCGAACGGTCGGGGTAGTGCATCAGCACGGTCTCGATCACGGCGCCATCGCCCAGCCGCCAACCCCATTTCACCGTCTGGGCGCCGTCGGCCACGGTGTGGGCGGCAGCCGTCAGGGCCGGCTGCAGGGCCGGCTCGGCGGCCAGGCGGTCGCGCAGGGCCCGAGGCAGGTCCGTCAGCTCGGTGACCGGTAGGGCGCGGCGGTACAGGCCGTCCCACACTTGGCGGACGCGGTACGCGGGCTCACTGTCGAGCAGACCGGCCAGTTGGTCCTGGGACAGGTCGTAGGGGCCGGGCACGACTCTCCAGCCTACGAGCCGGGCCGATCCTCCCGGTCCGCCCCGCCCGCGGGCACGTCAACGGTGTAGGCCCGGTCGATGTGGTCGATGTCGAAACCGAGGTCGATGTACAGCTTCACCGCCGGCCGGTTGGCGGCGTCCACGTACAGCATCCCCACGCCGAGGCCGTGCGCGAACAGGTGGTCGAGTCCTGCCAGCACCAGCTTGCGGCCCAGCCCCCGACCCTGTAGATCCGGGTCGACGGCGACGACGTAGATCTCGCCCAGCGGCGGATCGTCGTCGGCATGGACCCGGGTCCAGCAGAAACCGGCGAGGCGGACCTGGCCGTCCACCACCTCGTCGTGCAAGAGGAAACCCTCCGGGTCGAACCACGGCTCAGCTTGACGAGCCTTGAGCGTGGCCTCGTCCCAGCCGCCCTGCTCGGGGTGCCAGTCGAATGCCCGATTGTTGACGGCCAGCCATGCCTCGTCGTCCAGGCCCGGTCGAAACGGCCTCGTCGTCAACTCGTAGCGCTCCCCCACGGGGAGGGCGCGGCGCATCTGGTAGAGGTCACGGCCTCTGGTCAAGCCGTTCGCGGCCGCGATCTGGTCGTGCTCGGGGCGGGGCTTGTTCACCCACACGTGGACATGGCCGCCGCCCTCAGCGGCGACGGTTCCCAGCGCTGCGGCCACCAGGTCGGTGCCGATCGTGTTGCCGGGGACTCGGTGGTGCGGGTCGATCACGTACTCCAACGCCCAGCTGGTCGGCCCCCGGCTCACCTGGGCGTAACCAACCGGGTGGCCGTGCCCGGGCTCGATCGCGATCAGGCCCGCGAACCCCTCCCGACCACCCTG
>JAUTXM010000326.1 GCA_030838025.1 Acidimicrobiaceae bacterium | reverse complement strand
TCGGCCGCGGCCGGATAGAAGTCCGGGACGTACGCGTCGCCCTCAACTCGTGGCACCATGAGGCCGAACCACAGCTGGACGAGGCCCCCCGCGGCGCCCTGCCAGGTGCCGGCGGCGTCCACGGCGGCGGTCAGCGAGGACCGGCTGGCGGTCCGACCACTTGCGACCGGTTCGACCCAACGGGCCAGAACTGACCGAATACCCGCCTCTCCGATCGCAGCGGTGAGCGCCGCCAGGTCGTCAGTCGCGTCGACATTCGGACTCAGGAAACACGTCGTGCCTGAGCGGACCATCTCCAGCATGCTGAGGCGGTACGCGGCCTGCAGGTCCTGGAGGCCACGCCGCTGGAGCCACGGGTCGATCCAGTCACGCAGGAAAGGCACCCAGTGCAGGTCGTCGGTGGTGCCCCGCAGCAGCGACTGGTCGGCATGGCCATGGGTGTCGATGAGTCCGGGAATGGCGACCATTCCCTGGCCGTCGAGGCGCTGCGCCAGCGGGTAACGCAGGACCAGGTCGGACGCCTTGCCCACCGCCTCGATATGGGTCCCGGCGACCACGAGGCCCGCGTCGACGATGACCCGGCGCTCGGGGTCGACGGTAACTGCCGTTACAGGGGCGATCAGGAGCACGACGGGAAGTCTGGCGCGATCGCCCGTTGGTCGACGAATAGGCGGCCGTCCGACCGCCGTTCGATCGCCGTGGCTCAGTGGACGCTGCCGCTGCCGTGGATCTGGCCGGTGGGATGGGCCGCCACCCGCTCCGGCGGCGACAAGAGGGTGAGAGGCCGCACCGCCGGTGCCGCCTCGGGCTGCGGGCACCCGTCGTTGATCCAGGCGACGGCGATCTCGGCCCAGGCGGATCCATAGGGCGACTGGGCGCTCAAGGCCCTTCCCATTGCGTTGTGGCCCCGGACCAAGTCGGTGACGAACGCGCTGGCCTCGGCATCGCCGGGCACGACCCAGCCGTTTTCCTTGTTGGCTAGCGCCGCCAGGAGTGCCGGGGCAGGCTGGGTGAACCACCAGGCGACGGGCTTGGTGACCTGCACGCTGGCGTCGACAGGGTCGGGCCCCGCCAACGCTTCGCCGCCATGAGCCGGTGTTCCCTCCTGACGCGAGCGCATGGCGTCGACGAGCCGCACCATCTGCTGGGCGACACTCGCCGCAGGGGCGGCTGCGCCCGCCACGCCGGCTACACCCGCCACATCACCTGGGGTACCGGGGGCCAGGGAACGGGTCCAGGTCCTCCAGATCTCGATGTCGGCGGCGGTGAAGATCCGGTACATCGGTCCGTCGGGCGTCAGGAGCGTGAAGAACGGGCTCCCGTCGGGGTCACCGGGCACGATCATCCCGCCTTGGACCAATGAGTCCATCAGGCGTGGCGGGTCGGCGAAGAGATCGTTGAGCGGCGTGCCTGCCAGGCGTCTCGTCCCGTGGTTCAGGCGCGCCTTGGCCGCTCGATCGCGCACCATGGCCGCCACTGTCTCGGCCGCAGTTGGCCGCCGCCGGTTGCGCTTGGCCATCTCCTGGGCCAGTGTCCCCGTCGTCGAGAAGGCGACGTAGCCATTCCACACCCGCTCCCACTGATCTTGCATCACCTCCTCGCCTGCATCGACCCGCACCCCTTCCAGGTACAACTCCACTGCCCGGCGGGCCATGGCGCCGTGGCCGGTGGCGGCATTGTCGATCGCCACGTGCATCTCGTAGAAGTGCGGGTCGAGTCCGAAGTGCTCGTTCAGCCGAACCATGTTCTTGAGCTCTACCGAGCTCCATTCGAGATATTGGGTCATGCCCAGCAGTTCAGGAAAGAAGTCCTGAGGGAACTGCGAAACGACCAGCTGGAACAGCGGCACCGTGAATGCCGAGTCGAGCAGCGCCGGGTTGTCGGAGTATTCGCGTGATCGCAGATCACCGAGTTCGAGGTCGACGCTGGCCATCAAGTCGGTGTAGATGTTGGGGTGGTTCAGGTCGGGATCGCCGCCGCCCATTTCGTCGACATAGATGGCGAACAGGAGCGAGCGCACCTCGTCGATCGGTCCCACCGGTGCGATGGTCCGCAGCCAGGCGCCGTCGGTCTGATTGAACGGCGCCATCTGCAAGACCCATTCCACGACATCTTCACGGGTGCGCATGGTCCAGCTCTGGGCCGCCTCGTAGCGGGTCACGTCCTCCACGAGCCCCTGGTAGATGTCGTCCAGGCGCGCCTCGAACGCCTCCTTGCTGTAGCGGAACGAGCGCAGCTCGGGCTCGAGATTCGGATCGGCTTGCAATTTTCGGGCCGCGTCCAAATATCCCTGGGCCAGCGACCGTGCCACCGGCAGGAAACCGTCGAACGAGTCGAGATTCAACATGATGTGGAAGTACTCACGGTCCCGCAGGCCCGCGTACCGCTGCCCGGTCTCCATCGCCCCTCCCCTGCTGCCCCCGGTATCGAGCGCCTGGGTACAGTGTCGCGCCGGGCACCGAAAGGGCGCTTCGAGACTCGGGAGCTGCCGGGCGTGGGATCAGTTGCCCTGTCGAGGGCGTTGATCGGCCATCGCTCGCCTCGGGGGAACGGCATCACGCCGGAGGGCACCGCTGCGGGGGCCGACAGCCGGATCGGCGACCCATCCGAACGCTGAACTAACCTCCCGACGCGATGGTGGCATGGCGGTGGCAGGGCGGTTGCCGGTGGCGCTAGGAGTCGCGGCGCTGGCCGAGCTGCTGCTGGTGCTGACTGGTTTCCAGAAGTTGGTCGCACCGGGCCCAGCCACCCGGGCCCTTCGGTCGGTCGGACTGCCGATGCCGGAGAGCCTGGTCCGGTTGGGCGGGGCGGCCGAACTGATCGTCGGCGCCGGCGCCCTGGCGACGGGCCGCTCTGCCTTCACCGCGCTGGCGGCGCTGTGTTACGCCGTGTTCGCAGTGTTTATCGCGGTGGCGATGGCCACCGTCCGCCGCCGCCCCGAGCAGGTTTCGTCGTGCGGATGCTTCGGCAGCTTGAGCCAAAACGCCGTCGACACGCCGCCAACCCGAGCTCATCTGGTCTTCGACCTGGTCGCGGCCGCGGTGTGCGTCGGGGCAACGCTGTGGCCGTCCGACGGCATGGTGTCCGTGGTGCACCAGCGCCCGCTGGTGGGGACGACACTCGTCGCGCTGGCGGCGTTGGGGTGCTGGTTGTCGGCGGTTCTGCTCACGGTCGCGCCGCAGACCGCCACCGCGGCTGCCGTCGCGGGCGCCGCCCGGGCGCGAGCCCGGGCCTAAGGAGGCGCCGGTGCTGGCCGTGGTCATCCTCGAAGGCGTGGTGGTGGCGTTACTGGCGTTCCTCGTCGTCGGCCTGCTCAAGAGCCACGCCGAGATCCTCCGGCAACTCCACGAGCTCGGTCAAGGTCGTGATGGAATCGAACCGGCGGCCCAACCGTTCATCGGCGAGCGCTCGCTCGACGCCGGCGCGTCGCTCGCGCACGATCTGATCGGCGAAACTCCCGACGGCGAGGCGGTCGCCATTGGAGTGGCGGGTGCCGCCCATCACACCCTGGTGGCATTCCTGTCCAGCGGGTGCGCCACCTGCACCGAGTTCTGGGGGGCGTTTGGCCGCCCCACCACGCTGGGCCTGCCGCCGCGCACCCGGCTCATCGTGGTCACCCGAGGTCCCGAAGCCGAGAGCGTGACTGCGATCCGCGACGTGGCGCCCGCCGACCTCACCGTCGTCATGTCGACGCAGGGTTGGGAAAACTATGCCATTCCGGGCTCGCCATATTTCGTCCTGGTCGACGGACCAGCGGGAGTCGTCATCGGAGAGGGAACGGGAACCAGTTGGGCCCAGGTGCAAAGCCTGATGCGCCAAGCGCTGGGCGACCGAACCGCCCGCCCAGCGGGCGGTGCCCGGTTGCCTCGTCAGCGGCGAAGCGACCGAGGCCGGATGGAGACCGACGACACCGAGCTGCTGGCGGCTGGCATCGGTCCGGGCCACGCCAGCTTGTTCGCGGGCCCACCACCGACTCCAACCTCAGTCGCCGAGACCGATGAGCCCTGACCTGTCTCTGGCGCTCGGCGTGACGATCGCCCTGGTCGCGGCGCTCCGCTCGACGTGGTCGCCCTGAGGAGAGTCGATGCTTGCCAGCATCACACCGCTCGGGGAGCGGGGACGACACCGAAGGTGGGGCGTGACCGTCGCGTTCTACCTGCTCGGCTCGACCGCGGGCGGGGCGGCGCTGGGTGGCACGGCGGGGCTGATGGGTTTGCTGGCACGCCGGGCCATCCACCCGTCGGCGATGGTTGCCCTGCTAGCGGTCGCGGCCGCGGCGCTGGGTGCCCTGGCCATCGACGCCCGCCAGACGGGCCGAGTGCCGTCGATCCGCCGCCAGGTCAACGAGGACTGGTTGCGCCAGTACCGCAGCTGGGTCTACGGCCTGGGCTTTGGCCTCCAGCTGGGAGTGGGAGTGGCGACGGTGGTCACGAGCGCCTCGATCTACCTGGTGATCGTCGTCGCCCTGTGCGCGCCCAACGTCGGGCTGGCGGTCGCCATCGGGGCGGCGTTCGGCGTGGTCAGGGCCCTGCCAGTGCTGCTCACCGCCCGGGTGAAGACGTTCGCTCAGCTCGGACGGCTGCACCAATGGCTCGCATCCCTCCAACCCGGCGCCCGCCGGCTAACCCTCGCGACCGAGTTGGTCGCGGCCGTGGCGGCAACCTCCGCGGCAGCCCTCCGCTGAAGGATCCGGTGAGCCCATGAGCCCTGTGTTCAATACCGTCCGCAGCTTGCAGTTCGACGTTGCCGTGCCCAACGGGTGGGACGTACGTATCAAGGCCAGCGCGGCCGGCGCCCAGGGTTCGGTCGACTACCCGGTCGTCCACGCCGCCAACTTCGCGCTGCCAACGACGCGCGAGGACTTCGGAGGTGCGGTGCTGGAACGGATGAACCGAGGCCAGGTGTTCGTCGCCCTGCTCGGATACGGAGCCGACGGCGCGGGCCACGGACTCTTCGCCCCGTCCGGCCTGCCCGGCCCGCTGCACCCCGATTGGTTCGATCCGCACGCGATGCAGCGCCCGGTCGCGGGCATGGCGGGTGTCCAGCGGTTCTTCAGCGCCCAGGGGAGGAAGTTCTGCCTGTACGCCGTGGTCGGTTCGTACGCCCGGCGAGCGGTCCTGGTGGCCTCGATCAACCAGTTTCTCGCCGGCGTAACCATCCAACCTGCGGCCTCGGCCGCCCAGGGAGCCCCATGATGCGCACCGCAGGAGTCAGGACCCCCCTCTCGCAGCGGGTGGTCGAACGGGCGGCCCTGCGCATGAGCCGACCCCCCGAGCGCCCCGCCACGGACGCCAACACCGCCACCGGCACCACCCCGACCACGCCCACCAACGCCGCCACCGCTCCCACTACCACCCGGGCCCGAGCCGGTACCGGTCCCCGCACCACGCGCCCCGGCCACACCCGGCGCAGCTTCCTCGCCCGTGGCGCCGTGGTGGGATCCGCGTTGGCCGTGGCTCCGGCGCGCTATCTCCTGCGCCCGGGCACCGCCTACGCCGCCGTCACGGACGTGTGTGGACCCGACGCGACCTGCCTCCCCGGTGGCTTCACCGTCTTCTGCTGCACCATCAACAACGGCGTCAACAAATGCCCGCCCGGAAGTATCCCCGGCGGCTGGTGGCGGGCCGGAACGGGCTCCAGCTGGTGCTGCGGCGCCGACCGCTACTACGTGGATTGCCAGGCTGCCTGCCCACCCGGCTGCCCGTGCGACAGCGGCAACTTCTGCCCCGGTTGCCAATCCTGCACCGGCGGTTGCTACAGCGGCCCCTCGTGCGACCAGCGCAACGTCTGCCAGGTCCGGTTCCGCTACGGCCAGTGCAACCAGCAGATCGGCTGCACCGGCAATGTCCTGTGCCGGATGGTCACCTGCACGCCGCCGTGGCAGATCGCGGGGCTCAACTGCGCCTCGGGTCCCGACAAGACCGACACCAGGACGGCCGAGCACAGCGCCCCCTGCCTCCAGCAGGCGTCGTGGTCCGGTGGCGCCTTTCCCATTACCGCAGACTTCGTCCAGGCCAGCCCCGCGGTGGCCCAGGCGCCGGGGTCCGCCCGCGTCGATCTCTTCGCCCGGGGCGGCGACCAGCAGATCCACTGGACCACCAACGCCTTCGGCGGGTGGAGCGCGATGCGCTCCCTCGGTGCGCCTCCCGTCGGTTGCATCGGCTCGCCGTCTGCGGTCTCGTGGGGACCGGGCAACCTCAATCTGTTCGTATGGGGAGGCGACAACCGCCTCTGGCAACGGTTCTCCAGCGATGGCGGCCAGTCGTGGGCGGGGTGGTTCAAGCCCGTCGGTGACGACGGGACGCTGGCGTCGGTGCCCGCGGTCTGCTCCTGGGGCCCCGGCCGGGTCGACGTGTTCGTCATCGGCACCAACGGATTCGTGTACCACCGCTGGTACGACAACGGCTGGAACACCAGCGGCTGGGAGTTCCGCGGTGCGCCCCCGGCGACGCTGCAGTACTCGGCGCTCACCGCCACGGCCTGGGCGCCGGGACGCGTCGACGTGTTCGCCACCGCGGGCAACAGCCTGTGGCAGAGCTTCTACGCCGGGGGGTGGAGCGGCTGGATCCAGCCCGACAATTCGTCGACCACGCCCCTGGTCTCCGCGCCCTCGTCGGCATCGTGGGGTCCGGGCCACCTGGCGGTGTTCGGGCGCGGGACCGATGGGGGCTTGCACTGGACCAACTGGTACCGCAACTACTGGAGCGGCTGGCAGCGAGTCGGAATTCCCTCCGACGTGTTCACCGGCAACCCCGCCGCCGGCGCCGCGGGATGCCAGCAGCTCAATGTCTTCGCCCGGGGCAACGCGGGACACATACGGGAGTACGTCTACTCCGGTTAAGACGCCGGCTCGGCGCGTGGTGCTCGGTGCTCGGCCCGGGCGCGCCGCGGGCCGGTGGCAAGCTGAACTCGCACCGGCCCGCGTGTAGCTCCCCCCCGGATTACTTGGCCGATTCAGCCGCCCGCTGCTCTGCCTCTTTCAGGTCTGCCTTGGCGTCGTGCGCCTTGGCCTCGGCTCGGGCCTGCGTGGCTTCGCGCTCGGCTTGGCCCTTGTCCTGCTGGGCCTGACCCTCCCGGCGCAGATCGTTGTTGTCGACGACCGAACCGGCCGCCTCCTTGGCCTTGCCCTTCAACTCTTCACCGATTCCCATGATTTCCTTTCCGTGTTCAGCAGTTGTTCGAAGTTCAGTCCTGGGCCCGCTGTGACGGGTTCAGCCCTTGGCCCGCTGTGCCGCCCGCTCCTTGCGGTCCAGCACCTCGGCCTTGGCCTCCTTGGCCTGCGCCTCGGTTTCCTTGCGCAGTGCCCGCAGCCGTTCGCTGGCCCGGTCCTGCTGGGCGTCGCCCTCGGCCTGCCAGCGGTCGTTGTTGATGACTACGCCGATGAACTCCTTGCTCAGGCCGAAGACCTTCTCACCGACCCCTCGCAGCTTCTGCACGTCAATAGTTCCCAGTTGCATGCTGAAGTTGTACCCCGCGGCCCGGGAGGGCAAAACCAGCGTCCACCGGACCCAGGGCTACCGTGCAGGCGTGGAATGGCGAGCGTTCGGCGAGACCCTCGTCACCCTGCTCGTCATCATGGATCCGGCGGGCAACACGCCCATCTTCGTGGGCTTGACCGCCGAGCTCACAGCCCGCCAGCGGGCCAACGCCGCGGTCGGGGCGGTCGGCGCCGCGACCGGCCTCATCCTGGGATTCGCCCTGTTCGGCCAGGTCATCCTCGACTACCTCCACGTCTCCCTGCAGAGCCTGTCGATCGCGGGCGGGCTCTTGCTGCTCCTCGTGGCGCTCGAAATGCTCCGGGGCATGGACATGACCCCGACTCCGGGCCGCAACGTGGCCCTCGTCCCCCTCGCCACTCCCCTCCTGGCGGGACCGGGCGCCATCGCCACCGTGATGGTCCTCGTGCGCCGCTACCCGGGAACGACCGGTCGCATCGCCGTGATCGGCGGCATCGCGGGCGCGGCCGTGGTGCTCGGCGTGGTCCTCCTCCTGGCCGCCCGGCTGGCCAAATGGGTGCCCCTCCCCCTCGTCCACTTCCTGACGAGGGTCTTCGGGTTGCTCCTCTCCGCCATCGCCGTCCAACTGATCGTCGACGGCGTCCGGGCCCTCGTCGAGGCCGGATAAGCCTGATTGGACACCCGCCCGCGGGGTATAGCAGCGGTCAACGATGGCGGTCACCAAGTTCCACGACTTCCCACTCGCCGACCGGGGTCGCCGGTGGGACGGCGACGCGGCCGAAAAACGGGTGCGCCGCTGGGCGGGCGCCCAGGACGAGCCCAACGCCAAGTACCGCGACGCCCACGTGTGGTACGACGCCCGGACGAAGGACCAGTTTGGCTCCTACAAGCTGCTCGTCGCCGACGTCATCGGCAACGAACTCAAGGCCGTGCCCCGGGCCATCATGGCCGCGGGGGCCATCATGCAGGGCGGCCGGGGCGGCATCGACCTGCCCCAGAAGGACATCCCGAGGGTCAAGTCCCACCTGGCCAAGTACTACAAGGCGATGGGCGACGAGCCGCCGTGGGAACGTGACTGACACCCTTCCCAACCTCCGCCACGAGGCCGCCGGGTGCACCCGCTGCGAGCTGTACCGAGCGGCCACGCAGACGGTGTTCGGCGAAGGCCCGGTCCCGGCGCAGCTGGCGTTGGTCGGCGAACAGCCGGGCGACCACGAGGATCGCAGCGGCCATCCCTTCGTCGGCCCGTCGGGCGAGCTGCTCGACCGGGCGTTGGAGGCGGCGGGCATCGACCGCACCCAGGTGTACATCACCAATGCCGTCAAGCACTTCAAGTGGACCCCGAGGGGCAAGCGTCGCATCCACCAGACCCCCAACCAGACCGAGATCCAGGCGTGCCGCCCGTGGCTGGACGCCGAGCTCGAGGCGGCGGCACCCCGACTCGTCGGCCTGCTGGGCGCGGTGGCGGCCAAGGCGGTACTCGGTCAGGACTTCCGGGTGACCCGCTCCCGGGGCCAGGTCGTGACCGCCTCCGCCGGGGTTTGGTCGGGGCCGGCGGTGGCGACGGTGCACCCGTCGTCGATCCTGCGCACCACCGACGCCGCCGCCCGGGAGCAGGGTTTCAAGGCGTTCGTCGCCGATCTCGAGGTGATGGCCGGCCTTCTCCCGTGACGCTGTGGACGGTCGGACATGGGAAAAGGGGGGCCGGGGAGCTGCTCGACCTCCTCTGCGCCGAAGAGATCGGGCTGCTGGTGGACGTGCGCCGTTTCCCGGCCTCACGTCGCAACCCCCAGTTCAGCCGGGCGCCGCTCGAGGCGACATTGGCGAGTCGGGGCGTGGGCTACCAGTGGTGGGGCGAGACGCTGGGGGGACGTCGACGCCCCCTTCCCAGCGGGAGCCGCCATCCCGCGTGGAACGATCCCGCCTTCCGGGCCTACGCCGACCACCTCGATCGACCCGAGGTCCGGGAGGCATTTTCCCAACTCCTCTCGTTGAGCGGACAGGGCCACACCGCCATCATGTGTTCCGAGACCGTGTGGTGGCGCTGCCACCGACGGCTGCTCAGCGATGCCGCCGAGCTGGCCGGCACCCCGGTCGTGCATCTCGTCGCCCCGGGCCGAACCCAGGCCCATGTGCTGCACCCGGCGCTGCGCCGGGGCGAGGACGGGTGGCCGGTGTACGACGTCGGGGTGCAAAGCGAGCTGTCGTGACGGCCGGTTACCTGGTTTGGGGCACCGGGTAGGTAACCGGCGGCGGACGAAACGGAAGGAGAGATATGGCTAACGAACTGCAGGGTGTGCGCGTCGCGTTCCTCGTCGCCAACGAGGGAATCGAGCAGGTCGAGCTCACCGATCCCTGGTCGGCGGTCGAGCAGGCGGGCGGTTCGCCCGAACTCATCGCCCCGAAGGCCGGCGAGGCCCAGGCGTTCAACCACTTGGACCGGGCCGACCCGTTCCCCGTCGATCGCACCACCCGCGAGATCAACCCGGTCGACTATGACGCCGTGGTGCTGCCCGGCGGGGTGGCCAATGCCGACGTGCTGCGTCTGGACGAACCGGCGGTCAACTTCGTGCGCCGGATGGTCGAGGCGGGCAAACCGGTGGCCGTCATCTGCCACGGGCCGTGGGCCCTGGTCGAGGCCAATGTGGTCGGCGGGCGCACGCTCACGTCGTGGCCCAGCCTGAAGACCGATATCCGCAACGCGGGCGGCGAGTGGGTCGACCGGGAGGTGCAGGTTTGCACGTCGGGGCCCAACGTGCTGGTGTCGAGCCGCAAGCCCGACGACCTGCCGGCGTTCTGCTCGACCCTGGTCAAGGTGTTCAGCGAGTCCCGGCAAACGAGCGGGGCCCGGGCCTGAGCCGTTAGTCTGCGGGACCCGATGACGGGTCCCGCAGACGACGCGGCCGCGTGGCACCGGCGCTTCGGCGCCGAGTTGTTCAACTCGACCTGGGACCTGATCGAACAGGCGGAACGCAGCGCCGACGACGAGGCGGCCATGTTGCTCGCGGCCATGGCGTCGCGCTGGCACTGGTCGCAGGTCGGGACGGCGGAGCAGGTGGCAACGGGCGATTGGCAGGTGGCCCACGTGTTCTCGCTGCTGGGCTATGGAGACGTGGCTCTGCGCTTCGCCCGCCGGGTCCTGCAGGTGGCGGAGACGGATGGGTGGGACGGGTGGCGCCTGGCGTCGGCGCACGAGGGTGTGGCGCGGGCCAGCGCCGCCGCGGGTGACGAGGCGGGGCGGGATTCGCATGTGGCCGCGGCCGAGGCGGCCTTGGCCCGGGAGCCGGACGAGGAGGAGCGGGCCGTGATCGCCTCGCAGCTGGCGTCGATCCCGCCGGTTGGCGCGTAGGCCCATCGGCGGGAACGGCGCCGCGGCGCAGGTGGGCCCGCCGCGTGCCGTGCTTCGGTTTCGGGTGCCGCTACCCCCTACTGGCCGACAGTGGTGTGGCCACATCCTCGAGCGAGCGCTGCTCGGCATCGACACCGAGGTAGAGCTCGGCGATGGCACCCATGAGCATGAGGGCGCCGCCGATGAGGTACCCGACAAGGAGGTGGTCGCGGTTGCCCGACTGGACGAGGGCCCCGAACAGGACCGGGCCGGCGATGCCGCCGAGTCCGCTGCCGACGGCGTAGAAGAAGGCGATGGCGTTGGCCCGCACCTCGAGCGGGAACACTTCGCTTACGGTCAGGTAGCCGGCGCTGGCGCCGGCGGAGGCGAAGAAGAACACGATGCCCAGCGCTGCGGTCAGGCCCACCGGCCCGAAGGCGTGATGGGCGAAGAGCAACCCCACCGCGGCGGTGCCCACCGCAGCCACGAAGTAGGTGCCCGCGATCATGGGTCGCCGGCCGACGACGTCGAAGAGCCGCCCGATGGTGAGGGGGCCGAGGAAGTTGCCCACCGCGAAGATCAGCAGGTACCACCCGACCTCGCCGGTACCCACCTTGAAGAAGGTGGTCAGCGTGATGGCGAAGGTGAAGAATACGGCGTTGTAAAGGAACGTCTGCCCGACCATCAGGGCCAGGCCGAGCAGGGTTCGCCGGCCGTTCTGCCGGAACACCACGTCGATGACCTCCGCCATCGGCGTCCGCTCCCGGGGCACGACGGTGATGCGCTCGTCGCCGGGCTCGGGCAGCTCGCCGGCGCCGTCTGACGCCTGAACCTGCCGCTCGACGTCCTCTACGACCTGCTCGGCCTCGTCGACGCGTCCGTGGGTCATTAGCCAGCGGGGGCTCTCGGGAAGCAGCCGCCGTACCAGCAGCACCGACACCCCGAGCACCGCGCCCATGGCGAAGGCAACCCGCCAACCGACGTCGACGGCAAAGATGTGCGGGTTCAGCAACACGACGCTGGCCAGGGCACCGATCGCCGTCCCCAACCACCAGCTGCCGTTGATGGCCAGCTCGACAGTGCCCCGGACCCGTGCCGGATTGAGTTCCTCGGTCGCCGAGTTCACCGCCGAGTACTCCCCGCCGATCCCGGCGCCGGTGAGGAACCGGAACACGAAAAACGCCAGTGGGCTCCACGAGAAGGCGGTGGCGACCGTCGCCGCCAGGTACAGCACCAGCGTCCACGTGAAGAGCCGCTTTCGGCCGAGGCGGTCGGTCAGGTAGCCGAATCCCAGTGCCCCGACCACGTTGCCGGCGACGTAGACCCCGCCGGCCAATCCGATGTCGGCTCCGCTCAGCCCGAGGGTCTGCTTGTCCTTCAAGACGGTGGCGATGGTGCCGACGATCGTGACTTCCAGACCGTCCAGCAACCAGGTGATTCCGAGAGCGAAGACCACCATCCAGTGCCATCGACTCCATGGAAGGCGATCCATCCGGGCGGGGAGATCGGTCTCGACCGGCGCCCCTTTCTGAGTTTCATCGGCGCCGGGTTTCCGAGGTTCGGACTCAATGATCGCCATGACACATCCCCCCATGATCGCCGAACAAGGGCGACTGATTTGCCCCTATTGAGGCAGATTACGCGCTTTGTACCCCGGCTCAGCACCTAGGAAACCGCCGGTCAGGCGTTTGGAACCCAATATCTGGGTACAGCGATTTCCTGGAGGATATTGATACCTAGGAGGCATGGGATGGGCGTTGTACTTCTTATCTTGTTGCTGGCATTGCTGTTCGGCGGCCTTGGTTTCGCCATCCATTGGCTGTGGTTCGTCGCGGTCGTTTTCGCCATCGCTTGGGTCGCGGGCTTCGCCTTCCGCTCCGGCGAGGGCCGCTGGTATCGCTGGTAACGCTGGCGACGCTGGCCGAAAGCGCCGCTGAGCACCTCGCCTCTACGCTCGGCGTCTGGTGCGGTGGCTCACAGCATTGTTCGCGGCGGTGGCCATGGCGGCCACCGCCTGTTCGTCTGGCTCCACCCCGGCCGCGACCCTGCGGGTGCTGCCCGGAGCCTTCGGCCCGGGCGTGTTCGTCACGAGCGTCACCGGGGATGGTCACGGCGGCTGGGCCGCGGTGGGCTGGAGCACGGGGGCCGACGGCCAGCCCGCCACGGCGTGTTTCTTCTCCCACGACGCAACGTCGTGGCAGGCCTGCCCGCTGCACGCGGTCGACACTGACGGCCACCACACCCGCCTGCTCGGCGTCGCGCACCTCGGCTCCAAGCTGATCGCCGGTGGTGTGGCCGTCGGCGCCCTCCACGGGAACCTCCGCCCCTATCTGTGGACCGGTACCCCAGACCGCCTCGACGAGCTCAACTTGGCGCGCGAGTTGTTCGGTGGCGAGCGCATCATCACCTTCGACGGCCTGGCCGCCGGTCCGCTCGGGGGTTTTGCCGTGGGCACCTGGGACGGCGTCACCCACCAGTCCGTCGCCCAGGTATGGCGGAGCGACGACGGCAC
>JAUTXM010000316.1 GCA_030838025.1 Acidimicrobiaceae bacterium | reverse complement strand
GGGGAACCCGGCTTCGCTTCCGGCGATGTCGAAGCCGACCACGCCTTCGTCGCGGTGGCGCAGCGCCAGCTCCGCGATCTCGACCGACCGGGCGGCGTGGCGCATGGCGGTGACCAGCACGCCGACGGTGATCTTGCGCCCGGCACTCCCCTCGGCTATCCCGGCCAGGACCGCTTCGACGACTTGGTCCAGGCTGAGTCCCGCTTCGAGGTGGAGTTCCGGGGCGAAGCGCACCTCGGCGTACACCACCCCGTCGGCCGCCAGGTCTTGGGCGCATTCGGCGGCCACCCGGCGCAACGCCCCCTCGGTCTGCATGACCGCCACCGTGTGCTGGAACCGTCCGAGGTACAGGTCGAGGCTGCTGCGGGCCTCGGACCGGGTGAACCACCCCGCCAGGTCGGCGGCGTCGGTCGTTGGCAGCTCGGGGTACCCCGCCTCGGCGGCCAGTTCGATGACCGTCTGGGGCCGCAGTCCACCGTCGAGGTGATCGTGCAGCAACACCTTCGGCGCCAGCTTGAGCGTGTCAAGGGTCGGTCGGTCGCTCATGGCATCACGATACGGTCCCATCGGCCGCTTGGCCCGTTGGACGGTTGGTCCGTTGGTCCGTTGGTCCGACGCTTGACCGTTGGACCCTTGGACCGGCGAGATCCCTGCTCCCTTCCGGCCTTCGTTGATATATTCGACCCGGGACGACACGGTCACGGCTGCTCCGGCGTTTTTGGCCGGCTGAGACAGGGGGATCAGATGACCCGTTGGACGAAGTCTGCAGCCGTTGCGCTGGTGGCGTTGCTGGTCGTGGCGGCGTGCTCCAAGAGCAAGTCGACCACCACCTCGACCTCGACCACGGCCGCGGCCGGTGGGGCCACGTCGACCACCGGTCCGAAGTCCACCGGCACCCTGACGGCGTGCATGGTGACCGACACCGGCGGCATCGATGACCGCTCGTTCAATGCATCGTCGTACCAGGGCCTCACCGACGCCAAGGCGGCCGACCCCAACGTCACCACCAAGTACCTGCAGTCCACCGCCCAGAGCGACTACGTCCCCAACATCAGCAGCCTCATACAGCAGAAGTGCGGAATCATCGTCACGGTCGGCTTTTTGATGGGCGACGCCACCCAGACAGCGGCCAAGGCCAACGCGACGCAGAACTTCGCCATCGTGGACTACAGCTACTCGCCGTCGCTGCCCAACGTGAAGGCGCTCGTCTTCAACACCGCCGAGGCCGGTTTCCTGGGCGGCTACCTGTCGGCGGGCATGTCGAAGACCGGATCAGTCGCCACCTTCGGCGGTATCAAGCTCCCGACGGTCACCATCTACATGGATGGATACGCCGAGGGCGTGGCGTATTACAACACCAAGCACGCCACCAGCGTCAAGGTGCTCGGTTGGGATGAGAAGGCCCAGAACGGCACGTTCACGGGCGACTTCACCGACCAGGGCAAGGGCAAGAACGTGACCCAGACCTTCATCCAGCAAGGTGCCGACATCATCTTCCCGGTGGCCGGCAACGTGGGCCTGGGCGCCGCCGCCGCGGTGCAGCAGAACGGCAACGGCGTGCACATGTTGTGGGTCGACACCGACGGCTGCGTGAGCGCCCCGCAGTACTGCGCCCTGTTCATCTCCAGCGTCGAGAAGGGCATTGCCGTGTCGGTCAAGCAGGCCGTGCTGGATGCGGCCAACGGCACCTTTGCCGGCGGCAACTACATCGGCAGGCTCGCCAATGACGGCGTGGGGCTGGCGCCGTACCACAACTTCGATTCGCAGGTGCCGGCGGCATTGAAGACCGAGGTCGAGCAGGTCAAGACCGACATCATCGCCGGCAACATCAAGATCACCTCGCCCAGCCAACCGACCAGCTGAGTTCCGCCTCAGCCGCGGCCAGACTGAGGCGTCGTGAAGCTCGAGCTTCGAGGCATCACCAAGCGCTTCGGGTCCGTCGTCGCCAATGATCACATCGACCTGACGGTCGAACCGGGCCAGATCCACGCCCTGCTGGGCGAAAACGGGGCGGGCAAATCCACCCTCATGAACATCCTCTACGGGCTCACCCGCCCCGACGAGGGCGAGATCCTGATCGACGGGTCGCCGGTGGATTTCAGCCGCCCCAAGGACGCCATCGCGGCCGGAATCGGCATGGTCCACCAGCACTTCATGCTGGTGCCGGTCTTCACGGTCGCGGAGAACGTCGTCCTCGGCGACGAGCGGACGCGGTCGTTCGGCCGCCTCGGATTCGGATTGCTGGACCGTCGCCGGGCTCGCCAGGACGTCCTTCGCGTCTCGACGCAGTTCGGCCTCGCCGTCGACCCCGATGCCTTGGTGGAAAACCTCCCGGTGGGCATCCAGCAACGGGTCGAGATCATCAAGGCGCTCCTGCGTGATGCCACGCTGCTGATCCTCGACGAGCCGACCGCGGTCCTGACTCCGGGCGAGACCGAGGATCTGTTCGCCGTCATGCGATCGCTGAAGGCGTCGGGTCACTCCCTCGTGTTCATCACCCACAAGCTGAACGAGGTCCAGAAGATGGCGGACACGATCACCGTGATCCGCCAGGGCAAGGTGGTCGGCACCATGGCGCCCACCGCCTCGGACGAGGAGCTGGCCGCTCGGATGGTGGGGCGGGCGGTGCGTTTGGCGCCTGAGAAGGCGGCGGCCAAACTGGGCGATGTCGTCCTCTCGGTCGAGGGCCTCACGGTCCTTGACGACCTGGGCAATACCGCCGTGAAGGGGGTCTCGTTCGACATCAAAGCCGGCGAGATCCTCGGCATCGCGGGCGTGCAGGGCAACGGCCAGACCGAACTGTGCGAGGCCCTGGTGGGATTGCGGCCGGTCATCGACGGGCGCTTCTCGGTTCGAGGGCGCGATCTCACCAATAGGGCAACCAGGGAGATCCTTCACAGCGGGGTGGGTTACGTGCCCGAGGACCGCCAAGCCGAGGGGCTGGTGACGGAGTTCACGGTGGCCGAGAACCTGGCCCTCGACCGCTACGACCAAGCGCCGTATTCCAAGGGACTGGCCCTCGATCTCGACGTCATGGACACCGCGGCGGGCGAGCAGGTGAAGCAGTTCGACATTCGTACCGAATCGATTCGCACCCCCGCCTCGTCGTTGTCCGGCGGCAACCAACAGAAGGTCGTGGTGGCGCGGGAGCTGTCGCGCACCATCGGGCTGCTCATCGCCAGCCAGCCCACCCGTGGGGTTGACGTCGGATCGATCGAGTTCGTCCACCGGCGCATCGTCGAGGTGCGCAACCAGGGGTCGGCGGTGTTGCTGGTGTCGACGGAGCTGGACGAGATTGCCGCGCTGGCCGATCGCATCGCCGTGATGTACGAAGGCGAGGTCGTGGCCATGCGCTCGCCCGACGTGACCCGCGAGGAGCTGGGGTTGCTCATGGCGGGGGCGGGAACGGGCGAGAAGGCCGCACCCGCCGGGGCACCGGCATGACCCCGCCCGATCGGCCTCCGGGGCCTCCGGTCGAACCGCCTGGCGATGAGCCGGGCGTCGAGCCGCCTGAGGTGGAGCCACCTCGGCCGGCGGGTGTCGAGGCGGGCGGAATCGAGGCTGACGCTGGGCGCTGGCGCAAGGTGGTCTTCGACGCGGTGGTCGAGGGCAACAGCGTCACCGTGACGCTCCTGGCGTTCGTGGCGGCGATAGTCGTCGGGGGCCTCCTGATCGCCTTCACCGACCCTGTCGTGCTGCCCAAGTTCGGCCACTTCTTCTCGGCGCCCGGCGGGGCGCTCGGAGCCGCCTGGTCGTCGGCCAGCGGCGCCTATACGGCCATGTTCCGCGGATCCATCGTCGACATCCACACCGTGTCGGCGGCGTTCCACGGCGGATCGATAACTGCGGTGTTCGAGCCCCTCTCCGAGACCCTTGTCAACGCCACCCCACTGATCTTGGCCGGCCTGGCGGTGATGCTTCCCTTCCGTTGCGGCCTGTTCAACATCGGTGGTACCGGCCAGTTCATCGGTGGCGCGGTGGTGGCGGGCTGGATCGGCTTCGCGGTGCAACTTCCGCCCGTGATTCACGTGGTGGTCGCCATCGCCGGGGGGCTGGCCGGAGGTGCGGTCTGCGGGTGGCTGGTCGGCTTCCTACGAGCCCGGACCGGGGCCAACGAGGTGATCGTCACCATCATGTTCAACTACGTGGCCCAGTTCCTGCTGCTGTACCTGCTCGGCACCCACGCCTTCCGCCGGCCCAAACGCATCGACCCGATCAGCCGGGTCGTGCACGGAACGGCCCGGCTGCCCCACCTGTTGGGCGGCACCCTCCGGGTGAACTTCGGGTTCGTCCTGGCCATCGGTGCCGCCGTGGCTGTGTCGTGGATCATCAAACGCAGCACCCTCGGCTTCGAGTTCCGTACCATCGGGGCCAACCCCGACGCAGCCCGGGCGGCCGGTATGAACGTCGAGCGGGGATACATCGTGGTCATGCTCGTCGCCGGCGCCCTGGCAGGTCTGGCTGGGGCGGCGGTGGTCCTCGGGACCGACTACTCGCTCACGCCAGGCATCTATGGAACGTACGGCTTCGATGCCATCACCGTTGCCCTGCTCGGACGGGGCACCGCACTCGGCGTGGTCCTGGCGTCGTTGCTGTTCGGCGCGCTGCACGCCGGAGGTGTGCAGATGCAAGCGGCGACCCAGACACCGATCGACATCGTGATCGTGATCCAGGCGCTGATCGTGCTGTTCATTGCCGCCCCGCCGTTGGTCCGGACGATGTTTCGGCTCCGAGGGCAACGATCCGGACCCGAGAGACGGGCCGCCTTGAAAGTCGTCGGGGCGTGAACCAAATGAGCGCCCCGTGACCACCACGCTCGCTCCTTCCTTGCCGCCCACGGCGTCACCTGTCACCCGGCGAGGCCGGCGCCTCAGCAAGAAGACCGTCGGCGGCGGCGTCATCGGCGTGCTGGGACTCGTCGACATCGTGGGTTTCGGCCTCGAGGCGCGATCGGGCGACGCTCGCCTGGGCCTCACCCTCGCCGGGGCGTCGGTGCGGCTGTCGCCACTGAAACTGCCGCCCGGCCCGACCGCCATCGTCGCCGGAATGATCACCTTGGTCCTGGCGGGATTGTGGCTGCGGGCCGACCTCGGAAAGGCGGCGCGCCGGGCCGTCATCGTGGGCAGCGGCGTGCTGTTCATGCTCTCGTTCCTCTGCTGGGCGTCGGCGGGCAAGTCGATGAGCCTGGTCGGCCTGCTCCAGAGCTCGGTCGACCGATCCATACCGATCGTGCTCGGAGCTTTGGCCGGCTGCCTCTGTGAGCGCGCCGGCGTCGTCAACATTGCCATCGAGGGTCAGCTGTTGTTCGGTGCGTTCGCCGGCGCGATGGTCGCCAGCGCCAGCCATTCGCTGTACCTCGGGCTGCTCGCGGCGGCCTTGGCCGGGGCGCTGCTGGGCCTCATCCTGGCGGTGTTCGCCATCCGCTACGCCGTCAACCAGATTGTCGTCGGAGTCGTGCTCAACGTCCTGGCCACCGGCTTGACCGGCTATCTCTACGACCGGGTCCTGGTGAAGTACCAGAACACCCTCAACGCCCCTGCGGTGTTCTCGCGAATCTCGATCCCGTTGCTCTCCAAGATCCCGATCCTCGGGCCGGTGCTCTTCGACTCGTCGATCTTTCTTTACCTGACCTACGCCATCTTGATCGCGGTTCAGGTCGGGCTGTTCCGGACTCGCTGGGGGCTGCGGGTGCGGGCGGTGGGCGAGCACCCCGTGGCCGCGGAGACCGTCGGGATTCGGGTCCTCGGCGTTCGCTATTGCAACGTGATGCTGGGCGGTCTGGTGGCGGGGATCGGGGGCGCCTACCTGACCATCGGGTCGGTCGGCCCGTTCGGCAAGAACGTGTCGTCGGGCAAGGGCTTCATCGCGCTGGCGGCGGTGATTTTCGGCCGCTGGACGCCGATCGGGGCCATGTTCGGTGCGCTCTTGTTCGGCTTCGCCGACGCGGTGCAGAACATTCTGTCCGTGCTCGGCACCTCGATCCCGTCTGACTTCCTGCTGATGGTCCCCTATGTCGCCACCATCGTGGTGGTGGCCGGGATGGTCGGGCGGGTGCGGCCGCCCAAGGCCGACGGTCAGCCCTACGTAAAACAGTGACGGCCCTGCGACCGCCGGCAGTGGCCGTGGGACGTGCGGTCGCGTCCGCCCTGGCGGACGGCCGTCCCCTGGTGGCCTTGGAGTCGGCCATCATCACCCACGGCCTGCCGCGGCCCCTCAACCTCGAAGTGGCGATCGAGCTCGAGGATCTCCTGCGGGATCTGGCGGTGGTGCCCGCGACGGTGGGTGTGGTCGGCGGCGTTCCTACGGTGGGGCTGAGCGCAGCCGAGTTGCAGGAGTTGGCCGGCGGGGTGGGCGCCACCAAGGTGAGCGTGCGGGACCTGCCGATCGTCATGGCCCAGCAGGCGAGTGGCGGAACGACCGTGGCCGCCACCGCTTGGCTCGCGCATCATGTCGGAATCCGGGTCTTCGCCACCGGCGGAATCGGCGGGGTCCATCGCGGCGCCGCCCAGACCTTCGACGAGTCCGCCGACCTGCCAATGTTGGCCCAGATCCCGATCACCGTTGTCTGCGCCGGGGTCAAGTCGATCCTCGACGTGCCCGCGACCCTTGAACGGCTCGAGACCCTCGGGGTCACGGTCGTGGGATTTCGCACACGGTCGTTCCCCGGCTTTTACGTGACCGACTCGGGCGAGGAGATCGAGGTTTCGGTGACGGGGCCCGACGAGGTGGTGAACGTGATGGCCGCCGCCCGGGCGCTTTGCCTTCCCGGGGCGCTGGTCGTGGCCAACCCGCTGCCCGAGGCCGAGCAGCTCGACCCGGCAGTGCATGACCGAATCATCGTCGAGGCCCTGGCCAGCGCGGCCGCCGAAGGAATCCGGGGCCCGGCCATCACCCCTTACCTGCTCGATCGTCTGTACCAGGCAACGGGTGGCGCGAGCCTGGCGGCCAACATTGCTGCGGTGCGCAACAACGTGTCGCTGGCCGGCCGCATTGCATTGGCGTGGTCGGCCCATGGGTAGATCGGGCTCGGCCAAATGAGCGGCGTCCTCGTCGTCGGCGACGTGATCAACGACGTGGTGGTGCGGCCCACGGGGCCGTCTGCGCTGGACACCGACATTGCAGCGGAGGTCAGCTTCGTGCCCGGTGGATCGGGGGCCAACCAAGCGGCCTGGCTGGCGGCGCTCGGCGTCTCGGTCCGCCTGGCGGGACGGGTGGGGATCGCCGACGCCGGGTTGCACGTCGCATTGCTGGCCCAGGCGGGAGTCGACACCGCGCTCGCCGTCGATCCCGACGTGGCGACCGGGTCCATCGTCGTCGTCGTGGGCGACGACGGCACCCGTTCGATGTTCACCGATCGGGGGGCCAACGCCCGCCTCGCCGCCGACGACCTGACGACTGGCCTGCTCGACGGGATGAGCCATCTCCATGTCACCGGGCACGCCCTCATTGAACCGGCTGCCCGAGCGGCCGTCGCCTCGCTCTGGCAGGCCGCCGCGACCCGCGGCCTGAGCCGGTCGGTCGACGTGGGCACGGCCGGCTTCCTGGGCGGGTTCGGGTCCGAGTTCCTCGACTGGACTGCCGGTGCCGACGTCATTTTCGCCAATCCCGACGAGGGCCGAATCGTGGTTGGTTTGGACGTCACTGCCAGCCGCGACGACGTGATCGCCGGCCTCCTCCAGCAGTTTGGCGTGGTGGTACTGAAGCTGGGGCCCGAAGGCGCGATCGCGGCCACCGGACCGGCGGTGGTGGTGTGCCCCCCGAGCGACGGGGGGGTGGTTGATCCGACCGGCGCCGGTGACGCCTTCTGTGCCGGCTTTCTCGATTCGTGGCTCGACGGCGCCGCCCTGCCGGAGGCGTGTGCGGCGGCGACCCGGACCGCCGCCGCAGCCATGGCAAGCGTTGGCGGCCGCCCGCCCCTCCGCCCCGCGACCTCCCTCGCCCCCGCGCCGCCAAGCGCCGTCACCGCACTGCCCTGGGAGCGGCTGCGCCACGCTGCTCGTTCGGCGTCGGCAACGGCCTATGCCCCCTACTCCGGGCTGCGCGTCGGGGCGGCCGGGTTGACCGATAACGGCGCGGTGCTGATCGGTTGCAATGTCGAGAACGCGTCGTTCGGCCTCACCTTGTGTGCCGAGTGCGGATTGGTCTCGGCGCTACGGGCCGCGGGGTCCGACCGGTTGGTGGCGGTCAGCGTGGTCGCTCACGACGGCGAGCCGCTGACGCCCTGCGGACGGTGCCGCCAGGTCCTACTCGACAACGGCGGCCCCGACCTCCTGATCGACCGAGGCCCTGCCGCCGATCCCGCTCGACTCGGCGAACTCCTGCCCGCGCCCTTCGGCTCAGGCGAGCTGGCCACGCGAAAGGAGTCGTGACCACGGTGATCGCCTTTCACGCCGTCGACGTCATCAAGGCCAAACGTGACGGCGAGGTCCTGACCGACGGGCAGATCCGGTCGTTCCTCGAGGCCTATACCGCCGGCGCGATTGCCGAGGAACAGGCGGCTGCACTGCTCATGGCGATCTTCTGGCGGGGCATGACCGCCGACGAGCTGACAACCTGGACCGACGCCATGGTGGCCTCGGGCGAGCGCCTCGACTTGTCCACGGTCGGTCGGCCCACCGTGGACAAGCACTCCACAGGCGGTGTGGGTGACAAGGTCTCACTCCCCCTGGTCGCGATCGTGGCGGCGTGCGGGGCGGCCGTGCCCCAACTGTCGGGACGCGGTCTGGGCCACACCGGCGGCACCCTCGACAAGATGGAATCCATACCGGGCTGGCGGGCGGCGTTGCCGCCCGACGAGATGACCCGTGTCCTGCAGGACGTCGGGGGTGTCATCTGTGCCGCCGGTCCCCGCCTGGCCCCCGCTGACCGCAAGCTCTACGCCTTGCGGGATGTGACCGGCACGGTCGAGTCCATCCCCCTCATCGCCAGTTCGATCATGTCCAAGAAGATCGCCGAGGGAACCCAAGCCCTCGTGCTCGACGTCAAGGTCGGCACCGGCGCCTTCATGTCCGACTTGGGCCAGGCGCGGGCGCTGGCCGAAACGATGGTCCAGCTCGGCCAGGCCAACGGGGTCCGCACCTCGGCACTCATCACCGCCATGGACACGCCGCTCGGACGGGCCGTCGGCAACGCCGTCGAAGTCGAGGAATCCCTCGACGTCCTTCGAGGCGAGGGTCCCGAGGACCTGGTCACCATCACCCACGCCCTGGCGCGAGAGATGCTGGCCTTAGCGGGCGTCGATGCCGACGCCGACGCGGTGCGCCACGACGGTCGGGCCATGGCCACATGGCGGGCCATGGTTGTCGCCCAAGGAGGCGATCCCGACGCCACGCTCCCCCGAGCCACCGACTACCTGGCTGTTCGAGCGCCAGAGTCGGGATATGTGACCCGCCTCGACGCCCGCGCCGTCGGCAACGCGGTATGGCGCCTCGGTGCGGGCCGGGCGCGCAAAGAGGACCCGGTCAGCAAGACGGCCGGAATCTGGTGCCGGGCCAAGCCCGGCGAATGGGTCGAGGAGGGCCAGCCCGTCATGGAGTTGGCCATCGACGACCCGGCCCGGGTGCCCGCTGCCCTCGATGCACTGACCGGCGCATTCGATATCGGTCCCGAGCCACCCCCGCCCCGAGACCTGATCATCGACTACATCCACTTCTGACGACTCAACTCACGCCAGTCCAGATCCTTTCTTGTCACTCGATGTATATATTTCATCACTTTGTGGCAACAATGGATCGCGGCAAGCAGGCGGCGCCTCAGGTAATGGGCCAGCGGGGGCGATGCGCCGGCGTGATGCTCCCGACCACCCTCGCGGCCGCGGCACGGGCCTCGGCCACGATCGCGTCCTCATCCACGCGCATCGCGACCCGGTCGCGCACCACGACCTGACCGTCGATCAGGACGGTATGGACGTCACTGCCATTGGCCGCGTACACCAGGTTTGACACCGGGTCCGCGACGGGGACGGTGTGGGGACGATCCAGGTCGACCAGTACCACGTCCGCCCTTTTTCCCACCTCTAACGATCCCAACTCGTCGGCCCGACCGATCGCCCGGGCCCCGCCGATCGTCGCCAGTTCAAGAGCCGCTTCGGCACTGAGGGCGCCGGCCCGTCGGGTGGTCACGTTCTGTACCAAGCATCCGGCTTTCATTTCCCGGATCATGTCGTGGCTGTTGTTGTTGGCGCCGCCGTCGGTGCCGAGCGAAACGTTGACCCCGGCCGCCAGCAGGGCCGGCACGGGCGTCACGCCGGTCGCCATCTTCATGGTCGCCGTCGGGCTGTAGACGACCGAGGTGCCGGTCGACGCCAATATGGAGACCTCCCGGTCGGACAGCCAGCAGGCGTTGATGAGCGCCACGTTGGGCCCGAGCACGCCGTGCGCCAAAGCCCACTCCACCGACCGCGTCCCGAAGGTGGTCTCGTAATAGACGGCGTCGTCGATCTCCGAGGCGAAGTGGTAGATCATGCCGGTGCCGAGGGCGCGGG
>JAUTXM010000292.1 GCA_030838025.1 Acidimicrobiaceae bacterium | reverse complement strand
CTTCCCGCGGCGGTCAAGTACCAGACCGTGGACCTGGCGGGCGACGACGACCTGTCGCCGTTGCTGACCGAGGTGACCCATGTGTTCCACCTGGCGGGTGCGTCGAGTTCACAGTCCTCAGAGGACGAGATGTACCGGGGGACCGTGGTCGCGACCGAGCGCCTGGTCGACGCCGCCAGCCGGTCGGAGACCCTGGAGCTGCTGCTGTACATGAGCTCGACGTCGGTCTACGGCGAGGAGGTGCAACTTCCGAGCCCGGTCCTCGAAGAGATCGAGCCCCAACCAAGTCGCGCCTACGGCAAGGCCAAGTGGGCCGCGGAGCAAGTGTTGTGGGAGGCCGACGCCGCTGGGGCGCCCGTGATCATCATGCGACCCGTATCGGTCTACGGGCCGGGCAACGTGAAGCTGCTCGCCAGCGCCATCCTCGACGCCGCCATCGAGCGCTTCGCCGGCAACCGGGTGCTCCCCGTCCCCGCCACCCCGGTCGAGCAGCGCTTGGTGCATATCGACGACGTCGTCCGGGCCACACTGCACCTGGCGGTACACCCCTGGAGCGTCGGCGGCGCCTACAACGTGGTTTTTCCCAGCTATCCGACCAGCCACGAGGTGGCCGGAGTGATTGCCGGCGAGCTGGGCATGGACGTCGAGCTCAACGACGACCCCGACTGCGGGCTCGACGTTGAGGCGAGGGGAACGACCCGCGACCAAATGCTGGCGGCCGGCATGGCCCCCGACATCCTGCTCACCAAGGAGCGGTTCCGGTTCATGCGCAAGGCCAACCCGAACAACCGCCTGAGCATCGACGCATTGCTCTCCACCGGATTCCAGTTCGACGACACCGATCTCGAAACGGGGATTCGAGCGACGATCGGGTGGTACCGGGAGCACCGCTGGATCGTTTGAGTCAGCCCGGGTAGTCGGGCCAGGGCGTCGGAGCGGCGCCCTCCAGCTGCCTGATGAACTCCTCCAAGAACCAGCGCCGGAACCGGTTGAGTTCCATGGGCGTGGCCAGGGTGAGGAGGTGGGCCCCGTCCAGGCAGTAGGCGTCGGCCTCGTCGAGCATCTCCTGGAGGCGGCGGCAGGCCACGACCGCCTCCCGGGGGACCTGGTAGATCAAGTCGATCTCGGTGATGCCGGCTTCGGCCGCCTTGGCCAGGCGATCCTCCTGATCGGTATTGAGGTCGCCGTAGTCGTCGGTGAGCTCCTTGACCAGCTGGATCAGGCGCACCGGGACGTCGGCGGCGCCCGGCCGGTCCCGAAGTTGGGCCGCGATCAACGTGAACTCGCGGAGCAACTCGTCGATGTGCTCCTGGGTGCGGGCCCAGATCGGTACGGGGATACGCAGGACCGGGACCGCGACGAGTTCTGGCACCGGGGCGCTCATGCCACGCGAAGGAGGGCGGTTGCCCCGCCCGAGTCCTGGGAATCTCCCTTGGCCCGGGATTCGCCCTCCCTGCCCGCGACCACGCTGAAGTCCCGGGTGGCGTCCTTGGGACGGCGATCGACCTCGTCGGGCTCGATCTCGGCCCAGACCGTCTTGGTGGCATCGTCATTGCTCGCGATACCCCACCGCCGGGCCAGCGCGCTGACGAGGGCCAGTCCTCGACCGGTGGTGGACTGGTCGCTGTAGTGGCGCACGACCGGTTGACGGGGCGAGCCGTCGGTCACCGACACCAGTAGGCACTCGGGCAGCAACTCGACGCGCACCACGATCTGGGTCTTGGCGTGCAAGGCGGCGTTGGTGACCAGCTCACTCAGGAGCAGCACCGCGTTGTCGCCGTACATGGTCTTGTCCCAGTCGATGAGCGTCGCGGTCAAAAAGCGGCGTGCGACTCCAGCGCTGCGGGCGTCGGCCCCGAGTGAGAGCTCAGCCGCGGGCACGGGCCGGATTGTACTGTCGTCCGTTTGTCGCCTGGCCCGCGCTCGTCGCCACTCGTCGGGCGCTTCCACGCAATCGCGCCGTGGCGTCGGCCAAATCGCCGGGTGTCGCCGGCACGGGGCTGGTGCCCGTGCTGGCGCCGGTGCCGGTGCCGGTGCCGGTGCTGGCTCGCGGCCGCCCGGGCGCACACGGCGCGCCCGATGCTTCGTTCGAGGCTGCCACGCCCCGCTCCGATGGCGGGATTGTGTGGCTCCAGATTCGGCCGAGGGGGCCGGGAGGTGGGGACAAGTTCTGCCTTTTCTCGTGTTCTGCTGTTCTGCCGTTCCGCCGCGACGCCGGCTACGCCGGGGCTGCGCTCGACACGGCGTCCAGGGACTGGTGGATCGTGAAGACCTTGGTCAAGCCGGTGATCTCGAACACGCGCAGGATCCGAGCCTGCGAACAGATCAACTCGACATCGCCGTCTTGGCGGCGCAACCGATTGAGCGCCGCCACGAGGACGCCCAGGCCGGTGGAGTCGAGAAACTCGACCGCTTCCAGGTTGACAACGATGCGGGACACGCCCGAATCGGCCAACTCCACCAGCTTCTGGCGGAGCAGGGGCGCGGTGTACACGTCGACTTCACCTTCCACCGTCAGCATGGAGTAGTCGGGGTGGCCGGCGTCAACAGCGAGACCAAGTTCGGGCGGCATAAGGGCGACTCCAGAGGGCAAATCATCGTTGGTTGTGGCGGCGCCTCATGTACCCGGCATCCTCGAGGGTCAAACACCCGAGCGGAACAACATCGCATCGACTGACGCCCGGGGAGCGCAGGCCAAGGCGATCGGGGAAAAGTCCCCGCCGGAGGCGGCGGCCCGCGCGAGAGGGGGAGGCAGCCGTGGTGCGCCGAACGACGGCCTCCCCGCGCAAGCCGGCAGTGCAGGAACCGCGGCGAAATGGCACCATGGAGTGGTGGTGATGCCGGGGGAGTTCCGGGATTCCAGGGCCGCATCGCTCGCGTATGCCGCCTTTCCCCCAATCGGGGAGTACGCCTTCCTGTCCGATTGCGAAAGCCAGGCGCTGGTCGCGCCCAGTGGCAACGTCGAGTGGCTGTGCCTCCCACGCGTCGACTCGCCCAGCGTGTTCGGCGCCGTCCTCGACCGCGACGCGGGCTATTTCCGTATCGGACCGGCGGATCGTATGGTCCCCGCAGCCCGGCGTTACCTGCCGGGGACCATGATCCTGGAAACCAGCTGGAGCACCCCCACCGGCTGGATCGTGGTGCGGGACTTGTTGGTGATGGGCCCGTGGCACCACTGCGGCCGGGAGATCTCGCACACCCACCACCGTGCACCCACGGACTACGACGCCGACCACGTGCTGTTGCGGACGGTGCGCTGCGTCAATGGCGAGGTGCAGGTCGTGCTCGACTGCGAGCCTCGCTTCGAGTACGGCCTGAACGCAGCCCACTGGTCGCATACCGAGTTGGGCTACAACCAAGGGATCGCCCGGGCCGACGGCGTCGACTTCGAGCTGACGCTGACCAGCGACATGCGCATCGGTTTCGAGGGCGGCCGGGCGACGGCTCGGACGCTGCTGAAGGAGGGTGACAGCCGGTTCTGCGCCCTCAGCTGGACCGAACACGGACCCCCCTTGACGTTCCAGGAGGCCTACGGCCGGCTGGTCTGGACGGCGCACCACTGGCAACACTGGTTGGCGCGGGGGGACTTTCCCGACCATCCGTGGCGCCGCTACCTCGAGCGCAGTGCCCTCACGTTGAAAGGACTCACGTTTGCCCCGACCGGGGCGCTCGTCGCGGCCGCCACCACGTCGCTCCCGGAAACGATCGGCGGCGAACGCAACTGGGACTATCGCTACAGCTGGATCAGGGACTCGACGTTCGCCCTGTGGGGGCTCTACACCTTGGGCTTCGACTGGGAAGCCAACGACTTCTTTTGGTTCATCGCCGAAGTGGCGGAATCCAACCCCGACCTGCAGGTCATGTACGGGGTCGGCGGCGAGCAGGAACTGGACGAGCGGCTCCTCGACCACCTGAGCGGCTATCGCGGTTCGCGCCCGGTTCGGGTCGGCAACGCCGCCTACCGCCAACGTCAACACGACGTGTGGGGCGCCGTCATCTACTCCGTCTACATCCACACCAAGAACCGCGACCACCTCGACGATCGAATCTGGCCCATCTTGAAGCACCAGGTGGAGTCGGCTCTCGCCCATTGGCGCCAGCCCGACTGCGGCATCTGGGAGGTCCGGGGTGACCCGAAGCATTTCACCTCCTCGAAGATGATGTGTTGGGTGGCGGCCGACCGCGGCGCCCGCCTGGCCCGCATGCGCGACGACCTCGAACTGGCCGAGCGGTGGCAGGCCGCGGCCGAGGAGATCCACGCCGACATCTGCGCCCATGCCCTCGACGACCGTGGGGTGTTCACCCAGCACTACGACACCGATGCGCTCGACGCGTCGGTGCTGCTGATGCCGTTGTTCGGGTTCCTGCCCGCCGACGACCCTCGCATGCGGGCGACGGTGGTCGCGATCGCCGACGAGCTGACCGACGACGACCTGGTGCTGCGCTACCGGGTGAAGGAGACCGACGACGGACTGACGGGCGAAGAGGGGACGTTCACCATCTGCTCCTTCTGGCTGGTGTCGGCCCTCGCCTTGGTCGGTGAGAAGACGAGAGCCCGCTGCCTGTGCGAGAAGCTCCTCTCACTGGCCAGCCCGCTCGACCTTTACGCCGAGGAGTTGGACCCACGCAGCGGTCGTCACCTCGGCAACTTCCCCCAGGCCTTCACCCACCTGGCCCTCATCAATGCCGTCATCCACGTCATCCGCAGCGAAGCCCGCGAGCCGCCCGAGGTGGCCTAAGCGGGCCTAAGCGTGGCCTAAGCCACTGCGTCGCGGACGACCTGGGCTTGTTCGACCTCCCTGCGGATTCTCGTGAAATACAAGATGGACGCGAGAAGTCCCACGCCGAAGGGCGCCCCGATCCCCTGCACCGCCACCCATCTCGTCCGGCTGCGCCCGACGGACTCCCAGTCGGCCTGGCGCCGCAGGGTCGCATCCACCGCCCCCCACAGCGGGATTCCGGCGACGGCGGCGAAGATCAGGGCCGCCCCGAGGGCCGAGTAGTTGGAGGGGATGAGCAGGGCCAGGGCGGTGGCCAGAAGGATTGCGACCAAGACCGGGCGCACGATCCCGTCGGGGGCCCTCGACGACAAGCGCGCGCCGGCGTAGACGCCGGGAATGCTGCCGACGATCAGGGCTCCTACCAAGGCGAAGTTGATGTGCCCGAAGATGAGTTGGCCGAGCGCCGCCGACGCGACCAGCGGAATCGCCTGCACTAAGTCGGTTCCGACGAGCGACTTCGACGACAGGCGGGGGTAGAGCAGCATCAGCAGGACGATCATGAGTGACCCCGAACCCACCGAGGTCATGCCGACGATCAAACCCCCGACGACGCCGACCAGGAGCGTCGGGACCGGCTTGATCGAGTGGGGCTCCGTGTTGGCCTGCTCGCCCACCGTGAGCCTCCGCTTCGCCCGGGCGGTCAACACCCCTTTGGCGACGATGGCCAACGACGCCACCAGCAGCGCCCAGCCAAGCAGCAGTTTGATCTTGCCCTGATTGCCGTCGCCGAATTGGTTGAGCAGGAAGGCGCCGGTGAATGCCGACGGCACCGATCCGATAACGAGCCATCGCACCAGGGACCACTGGACGGTCCCGCGCCGGGTATGGACGGCCCCCCCGAGAGGCTTCATGATGAGGGAATTGACCAGGTCGCTGGCGACCGCCACCTTGGGGTCGATCCGGAACACGAGCACCAAGGCCGGCGTCATCAGGGCCCCGCCACCCATGCCCGTGAGACCGACTGCGAAACCACCGAGCAAGCCCGCCAGCGCCAACAAGGCCGGATTGGCGGGACGGTGGTGGCTGACGACGGCCGTCAACGTCGAGACGGCGGCGAGGTCGAGATGCATCGTGGGGATCAGTAGAGCATCTTCCGCGGGGGGCTGTTGTATTGACTTGCTGACGTCCGCGGGCCGGGTTCGGGCGGAGGTCGGACGGGTAGAACACTGCGAAGCACGGTGTATGGGCGGCACCCGTCCCGTGCTTCGAATCCGACGTCTATTCCCTCCCGAGCTGCGTAGAGGCGGCATGACTCTCTTCGAATGCGTATCCCCACGATGAACTCCCACGCCCACGACGAGTGGGTCATCGTCTTGGAATTCATCCCTCCGAGCCCGCGCGAGCCGTTCGCGTACGGCCCGGTCAACGCCCTCGTCGAGGAGATGCGGGGCTGGCAACCGGTCGCGCTGTTCTCGACCGATCGCTACGCCCTCCAACTACGCGTGGCGGCGCCGCGGCCCGCCGATGCGCTGCGCCACGGTCTGGCGCTCCACGACCAGGCGGTGCGCACCGTCGGGCTGGGTCATCCCGTCCTCGTGCGAAGCGAGATCCTGATGGATCCCGAGTTCGACCGCCAATGGGATGACGCTGAGCAACCTGCGGTGCCGGGGGAGCCGGCACCGGCTCCCCACCGCGTGCTGTGTGACGAGGCCTACTCGGCCACCCGGGCGTTGTTGCAATGCTCGACCGCCGCGGAAGTGACAGATGTTCTGGTCCGATTCGTCGAGACGGTCGGGGCCCAGGTGCGCTGCGGCCCCGGTGACGCCGGCCCGGGACAGCTCGCCGTCGACCTGTCCCTAGGCGACGGTCCGAGGCGACACGCCCTCGTCGACAGCGTGAGCGTCGCCGGTCTCATCATCGAGCAGTCCCTCCCCGCGCTCGTGTCCGACGCCCGAGCTGTCCTGTCCCGGCGCTCGCAACCGGACTCTTTCTCGGACGGGCCGTCGAGGCCGAGGTCATGAGCGGTGGCAGGCACAACGCGCCGAGGATATGCTCGAACGTATGTTCGATACCTTCGATACCCAGTGCTTGGACTGCCGTGCCCTGGTCTCCTTCGCCGAGCAGCCCGGTGACGCCGTCTGCCCCGAATGCGGGTTACGCCTCTACGTGACCCACGACGGCCACCTCGGCCGTTACCAACCCGAGGGGTGGAGCCCGGGAGGTATTCAGGGGTACCACCGAGGACCACGACCAGGACCGGCCCCCCGATGGCACGGCGGGGTATGAGGCGGACGGAGGGGGGCTCCGGGGTACACTCGCCTCAATGGGGTGGTGCCACGCGTTCGGCCCGCAGATCCGGGAAGGCTGCGACCATGCCATGGTCGCAGGCTCGGACTCGTGTTCATGCGCGGAGTGCGCCGTGGTCTGCCGGGGGCTGTTCCCGGGCTGCGCCAGCGTGTGGGCGGCGGGACCCCGGCGGGTTACGCTGACAAAACCCACCAGAGAGTCAGGCAACCTCATGCCGGTCCCAACTGCGGTGCCGCAGGTGGCGGCGCCCAAGACGGCCCCGTCCGGGGCCGAGGCCGAGGTCGTGGCCGCCCAGGCGGCCCTCGAACCGTCGGAGGTGCGGGCCCTTCGTATCGACATGCAGGTGCTGATGTTGAAAGTCGACCAACTTCGCCAAGCGGCGGCGCCGGGCGAGCAGTTGGTGCAGGCCGCCAAGGAGATCGGGGCGGTGGCGACAGCCTTACCGGAGCAGCTCAGGGAGGTCGTTTCCAGCGCCCTCGAGGCCCAAAGGCGTTCGATGTTCAAAGCATTCGGCGACATGGAACGCAAGATCGTCGACGACATCGCCCAGCTCCACGACGCAATGCGTGAGGCTCCCGAGGCCGATGCGACCACCGCCGTGTCGGTCACCGATCTCGACAGCCGATTCCAATGGTTGGTCGAGGCGGTGTCGCAGCGCTTCGTCACGCTCGGCAACGAACTGGCTCGAATCGACCGTCACTTGGCCGATGAACCTCCGCTCGACACCACGACCAATGGCAAGGGTTC
Source organism: Acidimicrobiaceae bacterium (assembly GCA_030838025.1). Classification (GTDB taxonomy): domain Bacteria; phylum Actinomycetota; class Acidimicrobiia; order Acidimicrobiales; family Palsa-688; genus JALYXV01. Next base: position 8,561 of record JAUTXM010000292.1, on the reverse strand, counting down.
CAACAGCGCGGGCACGCACGGCACCGGTACCGACGGCGCCGCAACGAACGGGGCCGCAACGAACGGGGCCGCAACGAACGGGGCCGGTCCCAACAAGCCATCGCCGCGCATCGCCAACAATGCGAGGCTGTGACGTCGCTCGATGCGTCGCGATCGCTGGATCTACGTCATGATCGTTCTGGTCGGTGCCATCCTGGCCATCGGCATTGCCGGAATTCCCACCACGCACCATGACCAGCCGGTTCGAGTCGTGACCACCTCGACATCGGTCGCACCGACAGGGTCGAGCGGCACCGGCTGATCGCGCACAACTCACCTACACCGTTTGGTTCCTCGCGAAGCAGGTCTTCGACAATCGGGCTTCCACCTCGTTGTGCGACATCACCGCAGGACAGAGGGCGAGCACATTCGCCGTCGGCCGGTCCAGTACCGAGGGTCGTAGCCCGCGGGGGGTCAAGTCGTACACGACATAGCCGAGGACACGAAGCCTTCGGTAGATCTCGGGATAGGACGCGGAGTGGCGCCGAAGATGTGAGGCTATGACCTCGAGGACGATGACTGGCCGGTGGCGCTTCAATACTGATTGGCTGCCCTCCAGCACCTGAAGCTCGTAGCCCTCTACGTCGATCTTCACCAGAGTGGGTGGCGGAGCATCGTCGGGGTAGTCGTCCAGCCGGACCATCGACACGTGGAGCGACGTCGAGCTGGATGTCACCGCGATGTGGGATTGCGCCGACTCACCGACATCGAAGTGCAACCACGCCTCTCGCCGCTCGGCACCCACCGCGCATGGAATGACCGTGATGTTGTGCAACCCGTTGATACTGGCGAAATGCTGAAGCAGCGCTGCGGTCGCCGGCACCGGCTCGAATGACCGCACGTCGCCTTCCGGACCCACGATGCGTGACGCCCAGAGGCTGTAAAGGCCGATGTTGGCCCCTATGTCGTAGAAGGTGGCCCCCGGGTGGAGCGCCGCTTCCAAGATCGGCGCCAGCGCGGGCGCCACATATTGCAGGTGTATCAAGGCGCCAATAGCCGGATCTGACGCATCTTCAAAATCGAACCGGATACCATTGGTTAAACGACCGGTGATCCGGCCAGACACCTTGGTGCGTCCTCGAACGCAAACAACGAGACGGTCACTCCCGCGGATCTGTGGCACCCACCTGGCCAGCCGTCCCGCGAGACGCCAACGCAGCGGGCCGGCCCTTGCTTCAGGCATCTACGGGTCGCGGGCGGATCACGGAAGGATGGTCACGGAACTATCGTCGTGCGAGGCCGCCTGTGACACGACGTTGTGGCCATATACCAGCGCCATAGCGATAGCGGTAAAGCCGATCGAAATACCGCCGAGCGAGCCGATCGTCCCGCCCAGGAGGAAGGTGGCCCAACCCAGCAACATACCGATCGCGGCGGCGGCCGAGAGCCGCGACGGGGACCTCCTCCGCCGGAAACACCATCGGTCGAACCGACCGGCGAGAAAACCACTTATCGCCGATCCGATGGCAACACCGCGGAGATTGCCGAGGCCATACCACCAGCCCACGGCGGTGGAGGCGAAGCCCGTCTGAGCATCCGGCGGCAACCCGTACACCTCACCTGACATATAGCGTCCCCAGTTGGACGTACGAAGATATCGAATGCTACTTCCGGTATGGTTCACGGCGCCGATCACTGGGGCAAGGTATTCAATGCCGCCGAAGCGAGTCGCGACGAAGCTCGGTACGTCGCCGAGCTTTTGTCGTGCGCCACCATTGAGAGATTCTCGCGCGACAAACGAGATCAGCAAGGCGGACGCAATCACGAGAGACACGAGCAGGCCAACCGGGATAGCTCGCGCGGCCGTTATCCGAACCGGCCGACCGACGGTTGCCCGGGCGGCGCCGAATACGAGAATCGCGAGGAATGCCGTCCCATGCGAGCCGACCACCGCTTCAACCAGCACATCGCACAGCAGGAGCGCTCCTGCGAGACGGGCGCCCGACCTGACGTCCCGGGCGAACCACAGAATGAGGGCAGCGCCCGCCAGCGGCCCGTAGCTTGATGCGTAGTAGATGACCCCGACCAACGGAATTCCGGCTGGTTGCCGACCGGGAACTCCGACTTGAAAGGCAAGGGCTGTCATCAGCCGGATACCGATCAACAGCCCCGAAGCAACGACAAGATCGGCCACACTCACCGACGTCGAGAGCGGCCCCTTGGCCTCTCCTGTCGTGATCGTGTCGGCGTCCGGGTCGCGGGGTCGACCAGGACGGTCGCGTCTGCTCGTCGAATATGCCAGCGCGAATACCACGACGAAAACAGCGGACGCAATCAGAGCACGGTTACGGTCGTAGTAGCCCACGGCAATCGGCGTGAGAAATGCTTGAGACACAGGTGGGAAGAACCACCGGCCTACGAACAGCACTGCGACCGTCGCCCAGGTGATGCCCCCCAGACTGAACAGGCCGTACGGCCGGCACGATCGGCCCAACCACGCGAGCCCGGCGACCGCAGCGAACAGCGCCACCAAGACTGTCGTCGAACCGTGGGCTTGATGTGCACCCACGGGGATCAAGACGGCGCCCGCGACCAAGGCCAGCGCCAGCACGACGAGTCGCGTTCCCGATGCGGTTCCGGTACTCCGTAACCCACCCTCGCCCCTCATGAGGTCTCCGGGTGCCGTCACGATGGCAACCCTATTGGGTCAAATGGCATGGCTCCAACGGCGAGCTCCCACAGCCCGAACTCTCCCAGCAGTCCATACGATCTAAACACCGGAGAACCTATACTATCATGCTATATGACTCGGGAACTGGTGGCAAGTCCCCGCCAAAACCACGACCGTGCACGATTGCAAGTCACCGACGCTCTGTTACCGTCGTTGCGTGCGGAAAGGTTCTTCCGCCTAAGGGAGTTATGCGCGCACTTCGGCATCTGACACCTCGCTATATCGTTGATCGAATAGCAGTCGACTTATGGCAGCGGCGGCACCCGGATGCACCGTGGTTGACCTCTATGGCTGTCGGCATTCTCGGTGGCTGGCTCGACGGTGGGGACACCGTCTTCGAGTGGGGATCGGGGAAGAGCACCACCTGGTTTGCCGAACATGCCGGCCATGTCGTAAGCGTCGAGCACGACCCCAGCTGGTACGCGATCGTGGGCGACCGATTGGAGCGCAGCCCGCAGGCCACGCTCGAGCGATATCTCGTGGAGACCACCGAGGGGGCCACCGACAGCACGAGAAACGACTACGTCGCGGTGATCGATCTCACGGATGACGAGACGGTCGATGTCGTTCTCGTCGATGGGCTTCATCGTGACGAATGCGCCCTTCGGGCCGTACGAAAAGTGCGCCCAGGAGGCCTCTTGGTCATTGACAATGCAGACTGGTACTTTCGGACCGGCACTCGTACCCCGGCGTCCCGGCGCCTGAGGACCATCTGGAGCGCGTCCTGGGCTCAGTTTGACAGCTCGGTCTCAACCTGGCGGCGGATCGTCACGACGAACGGCGTGTGGGACACCGTCTTTTGGATCAAGCCCCCGTCCGCAGGCATTCCTCCGCCGCCTGCCACTGCTCGTTGATAAACGATCGTTCGACCCCCGGTCTGGCAATCACCTCGACCAAGAACTCGGCGGCGGCGGCCGCCGAGAAGGCATCGCCCGTGACGGCCGCAGCACGGCGGATGTCGGGATCAAGCCATCGTCCCCGCGCTCGTCGCAGCGACGATGCCAGATCGCCCACGTCACGGCCGAGGTGCGTCCAGCCGTTCACGCCGTCTCGAACCAGCTCGACGGCCCCCGTCGTCGACGACACCACGACGGGTGTACCGGAGGCCAACGCTTCATTTACCACGACGCCCCAGCCGTCATAGCGCGACGGGACAACCTGACACACCCATCTCGATCGAATGTCGTCTATCGCCGAGTTCGGGCGTTCGCCGTGCCAAGTGACGTCCAATCCACGAGCAGCCGCGTCGCGCCGTAGTCTCGATTCCAAGGACCCACTCCCGACGACGTCGATAGCTGGAAGTTCGAGGGTGCTACAAACCTCGAACAAGAGATCGAGGCCCTTTCGCTCGATGAGCTGGCCGACAAACCCAAGGCGGTCCGGGGTGCCTTCAGGTACGACCTGATTGGCAACAGTGGTATAAGGCAGAACATGAACCGGTGTCGCCGCCACATCTCGGTACTGGGCGGCAGCATGCTCCCCGACGGCAAACAACGCATCGGCGCGGCTCAGCAACCGGCTCCTGATGAAGGTGTTCACCACACGCGTCGTCATGAACCGTTCGCCCCAAAAGAGCCGGGCCGGGCCCTTGGGCGGCCGGAGTAGCTGCATGGCAACCGTGGGCGAGGTATAGCTGCCGGTCAGGAGCAGAACATCAGCATCGCGCCGGAGCGACCGTCCTAACCGGGGAGTCCAAAACCCCCATCGCCCGACTCGCGTTCCGCCGTGCGTCACACTTTCATAGCCCTCGAGGAACCCTGACGTGCCAACCCATGATCGGAGAGCACGTACGGGAGCTTCAAAATGCACACGCAAATCCACTAACCGACTGAGCTTCCCAAAGAAGGCAGCGTTATTGGGCGTGGGAATGTTGGTGACGACATCGACCTTCAGCACGGCTGCGCCTGGCCCCGTTCGCCGGCGAAGTCGAAGTAGCGATCGCGCACCACCGGCCATGCATGGTGGCGACCAGCAAGCTCTCGCCCACCGGCTCCCAAGCGCGATGCCAGATCCTCATCCGACAGAATGTCCGCAACTCGATCGGCGAGGTCGGCCCAGCTGGTGGCCCGGGAGAAGGACACATTGTCCCGGCCCTGCGGGATACCGTCGAGTGCCTCCATGCCCACGACTGGCGTACCAGCAGCCATCGCTTGGAGCGCCTTGGTGGGTGTACCGGCCCGCTGCCGAGACGAGACAAGCAGCAGTCGGGTGGAACGCAGGAGAGCTGACAGATCCTTGACGAAGCCCAGGTGCACGACGCCGTGGCGGGCGAAGTACTCCAATGCCTCGGGCGTGGCATCAGGGCCCGCGACCGCGATGCGGGCGTTCGGGACGCGGGATCGTAGAAGACCGATGGTCGAATCCAATGCCATTCTCAGCCAATGGAACCCATGATGGGCCATCGTGCCTAGATACAGGACCTCAAACCTCGGTTCGAGTCGCGGCCCAGAGAACTCGGCCATGTCAACCCCGAGCGGTATCAGGCGCGTCCGGGCGCGGGGGACGAGATCCCGAAGCCAAGCCAGATCCTGTTCGCTGACGACATCCACCCAATCGGCGTCTGGGAGGAGCCGACGCTCGACCGCCTTGACGTAGTGGCAGTACATCCGGGGTTTCAACCGATCATTAAGGCCGCCACTCGACAGCAGCAGCGAGTAGCTGTCGTTCAGCGAGACGACGATCGTCGGTCGGTAGCCCCGACCCAACATGAACCGCCGCAACGGCGCAGCCAGATGCGCGGTAGCCAACGTGTCGAGATGAAGCACGTCGTACCGGGCCCCCGAATCAAGGAGTCGACCGAGCATTCCCAGAACTTGGGACGACGGAAAATGAGCCGCTATCGGCAGGTTTCGGCTCGCCAACGCACGGACGCGCGAGCGCTCGGTCACCGGCACGGTGAAGACCGTCCAGGTCGCGGCCGGCGGTGGCTGCCCGCCAGTGCCGGGAGGCGACAGGACGTCAACTGACGAGCCCAGTTGGTTGATGAAACCGGCGAGCTTCGTTCGCACGCCATTGATCGTCGGCCACGGAGGCTCGGGCGCAACCACGAGGGTCCTGCCGCGACCGAACGCAGCGCCACCCCAGTCGTGGTCAAGCATCAGGGTGCCGTCTGACAAACCGGAGACAGGCCGCCATCGTTTCGCGCAGGGCGGGCCAGGTAAGGATCGAGCCTCGCAGATCCGGCATCTCGCGCCGTAGGTAGGTCAACAAACCTGCGGTCACGGTGCCGTAACCGACGACCGAACCCCAGGCAGCTCCGACGATCCCGAACGGGCGGAGGAGCAACGCGAGCGACGCGCCGGTGAGCACCAGGCCTCCTACCTCCGCATAGAGCGTAATCGCCGGACGGCCCAGACCTCGTATGCCCTCCGCGAGTATGAAGTTCAGACCGAAGAGTCCACCGGCGACGACCAGGACGATGGCCGCGGGGACGGCCGGGCGATACGCGTTGGAGAAGAGCAGGCGAAACGCCAGCGGCGTCAATACCGCGACAATCAGGACCGTCCCGGCCGCGACCCAAACGCCGATACGAACGGTGCGAACCAGGATCTGTTGGCGCACTTCGTGGTCGGTAGCCCCTGCGACTTTCGGGAGCAGTACCATGCCGATCGCGAACAAAAGGGGATTGACGGCGGAGCTCCATGCAACGGCAACGACATACAATCCCAGAGAACGGGCCGGGAGCACGGCTGCCATGATCAGTTGATCCAAGCGGAGATTGAGCAGCTGTGGCACGAACGCTCCCGCCGCCGGAAGCCCGAACCGGAGTAACTTTCGGGCCTCGGCCGTCCCGCTCCGATAGGGCCCCGGAACCTTCCGGAGGACCACGACGGCGACCGCGATACCGAGCACCGCGAGAGCAATAAGGTTGCCATCAGCCAACCCCCCCGGCGACGCGGTGCCCAGGATCGCTGCGGTTGCGAGCACGAGGAGCCACGCCGCCGACGGCGCAACCCGCAAGACGTTCCACCAGCCGAATTCGGTCATACCTCGAAGCACGTGGCAGGGCAGGAGCACCAGGGCGTACAGCGGGACCAGCAGCAAGTAGCGCTGCGCCGCGGATACGACGTCCGCCGGATAGCTGTGCAGGGCGAGCGGAATGATGAAGATTCCTCCGGCGACAAACAAGATCGAGGAGACCAGTGCGACACCGATTGCCGTGGTGAGATACACGTTGACTCGCTCGCCGTCCTTCGCGGAGAAAAAGGCGAGTGCATCCGACATCCCGAGCATCGCCAAGACGGCGAGAACGCCCGGCCAGAGTTGAATCGCCGCGAGGTCCCCACGGCCGGTCGGACCAAGAAGTCGAGCGGCCGTGACGCCTGTCACGAAACCGAGGCCTGCCAAGGCGACGTTGGCAATCAGGGTCTGCCTGAGGTCTTGAGCGGGGCGGGCCCGACGCCGGGGTAGGCCCAATGCGATCTCAGGACTCCGTTGCCAGCACGAGGACCGAGAAACCCCCGAGGACTCGGGCGGCCAGTCGTTGGTTGAGGGAGAAGCCGGCCCGGCGCGGGATGGCAGCAAGCTTCTGTTTCCTGTTCAGTGACGGAGACTCCACGCCACCTCGCGTGAAGAAGTGGTCGAGTACTCGATATCCTGAGTCTTCGACAGTCGCAAGAGCCGTTTCAAGGCAAAAATAGTGAAGGTGGCCGACGGTTCGACGGACGGAGACAAGGGGCGTACTCCGGAGCACCGTCTGCACCGACATGTCCAACGGAATGTGAAATATCGCGTGGCGAGCCAGCGAACGGTGATCGCGGAGAAACCCAATGTAGTCTTCTACGTGTTCAATGACGTCAATCATAAGCATCAGATCCCAGTGGCGACCAGTGGTCTGGGGGTCCTGTTCCGACACGAACATCCTCGGGTTATTCGACGTCGTATGATGTGCTGACGCGGGTTCGTACCCGTACAGCTCCGCATTTGGAAGAGTTTCTCGAAGCGCGCTCAGGACGGCGCCGGTACCGCACCCGATGTCACAGATCGATCCAGGCACGATCGCGTGGCGCGCCAGCATATCTCTGACTTGGGCCGCCTTCCATCGCCCGTCACCCTCGTGCCAACCTGGATTCGAGTCGAGGTAGCTGCCGTTCAGGTAGCGCTCGGCGACACGATCCGGTCCGGCTGCTTTCATTGCCGCGAACCCCCTTCTGCCAGACGCCGGCGGACCGCCTCGACATCGTGTACATAGATACTGTTCACCTGATGAGGGAGGGGAATTGCCGTCAAGGTGATTTGCCGCGTCGGTGGATCGTACGTACAGGGTTCGTATCCATGCTTGGCGAAAAAGGCCGAAAGCTGGCCCGGCTCGTTCGGTTCGACGATTACGATCGCGTTCGACCGAGCCAACAGAGTCACCGCGCCCTCAAGAACGGCCATTTCTTCTCCTTCAACATCGATCTTGAGCACCGCGACTGCCTCCTGCGCAGACGCCGGGATGACGTCGTCTAGGGAGACAATCTCGACGGGCTCAATCCCCTCGTGCGTCGTCGGTTCGCCACCCGGCGACTTCGTGATCCTGTTCATGGTCCCCAGCCCTACGGTGAGGTATCCCTGTTGGCGTGAACGGCCGACCGCGGCTTTGAGCAAGTGACACCTGGCCTCCAACCCATTGCGGCGGATGTTCTCCTCGGCCCGTTCGGCCGCGACCGATGCTGGTTCGAAAGCCCAGACTTCGATGCCAGGAATGGTCGACGCCAACAGGGAGTAGACACCAACGTTTGCGCCGACGTCGACGAAATGATCGCCAGGCCGCAAGACGTCGAGGAGGAGGTGCATCTCCCGCCAGTCCGGGTACCGGCAATACAGGACAGCTGCCGATGCCGTGCTGTGGGGATAGCACAGCAAGTCG